>JAFTHR010000120.1 GCA_017457345.1 Clostridia bacterium
ACGAAACGTTGCCCCGTGACGACGAGGCGGCGACGCTGTGGGCCAAGGCAGGCATCAAAAAGGAAAACATGTACTTTATGCCCCGTGAAAACAACTGGGGGGGACCTGCGGGCTTGCCGGGGCCTTGCGGACCGGACACCGAAATGTTCGTTATTAGAAAGCCCAAGTGTTCGCCCACTTGCAATCCAGACTGTAATTGCGGCGCGTTCTTGGAAATTTGGAACGACGTGTTTATGCGTTTCAATAAAACGGCGGACGGCACGTACGAAGAACTTTCGCAAAAGAACGTGGACACGGGTATGGGTTTAGAGCGTGCGCTTTGCGTTTTAAACGGTAAATCCAGCGTATACGAAACGGATATTTTCGCAGGAGCAATCGAAGTGATTTCGTCGCTTACGGGCAAAACGTATGGGGAAAGTGAGGACGTGACTCGTTCGTTCCGCGTGCTTTTAGACCACGTGCGCACGGCTACCTTTATGATCGGCGACGAGAAGGGAATAGTGCCTTCTAACACCGACCAAGGGTATATTTTGCGCCGTATTATCCGCCGTGCGGTGCGCTACGGGCGTAAGATTGCGCTCCCCGAGGGCAGTCTTGCAAAAATTTCCGAAGCGTTTATTAAAGAGTACGAAAACGTGTACCCTGAACTCAAAATCAACGCCGAAAAAATTGCCGAAGAACTCAACAAGGAAGAAACGAAGTTCAATAAAACTCTTCAACAAGGCTTGAAAGAGTTTGAAAAGTGCATTAACGGCTTAGAGAGAAAGAACGCGTTTATGAGCCAAAAAGATCCGAACTACGTACCCGAAAAGGTGATCGGCGGCAAACAAGCATTCCACTTATACGATACGTACGGTTTCCCTGTGGAAATTACGGACGAAATGGCAAAAGAATGTGGCTACGGCGTAGATTTAGAAGGCTATAAAGCGGCGTTTGAAGAACATCAACAAAAATCCAAAGCAGGGAGCGAGCAAAAATTTGCTTGCGGTCTTGCCGACCATAAGGAAGCGACCACCCGTTTGCACACGGCAACCCACTTGTTGCACGCGGCTCTTAAAAAGGTGTGTTCGCCGGAAGTAAACCAAAAAGGATCGAACATCACCGAAGAACGTTTGCGTTTCGACTTTAACTTGCCCCGCCCTATGACGGCGGAAGAGATTAAAGCGGTGGAAGATCTCGTAAACGAACAAATCCAAAAGGACGTGCCCGTAGAAATGCGCGAACTTAGTTTGGAAGAAGCAAAGGCAGAAGGCTTTACGGGCTTGTTTGAAAGCAAGTACGGCGAACGTGTAAAAACCTATTCTATCGGCGATTTCTCCAAAGAAATTTGCGGTGGTCCGCACGTGGAAAGAACGGGTGAACTTGGTAAATTCAAGATTGCCAAAGAACAAAGTTGTGCAAGCGGAATTCGCAGAATTAAGGCTGTTTTGGAGTAAAAATCCGTTTTTGAGCGGGGCAGGTAAGGGTTTAGGCGAATAAATGGACAAAGAAAGCCAAGTAGAAAAGCAAATGAAAGACCGCTTCTCCTATCTTTTGGAGAGCGGCTTTTGCTACGAATACACGTATGAAAAAGGCGGGGATAGTTCCTGCGTTTATATTCACCGTTTTAAAAAGGGCGGAGACCGCGTGGATTTTAGAGAAGTTTCCGGCGGAGAAGAATTGAACGTGATGGTGTACCGCCGCGGCGAATACGCTTTCCCCGATATTTACGCGCGCTATAAAAAGGAAACGTTTTCTTTTCGAGCAAAGCATCTGTTTCGCCGCGCCACCAAAGAAGAACGGTTTAACTTTCTTGCGGAACTTATAAAAAGGGAGTGCGAGAAAGGGGAATTGTTTGGAATAAAATTATAACGAAAAAGCACCGCAAAGCGGTGTTTTTTTTGGATTTTGGAAAATAATAATAAGGCGGTGGTAAAAACCGCAAAAAGTTCGAAAAAAAATTAGAAAAAAGTATTTACAATTTTATAGCGTTGTGCTATAATGGTAATTGGTAAAATAAGGTGTTTTATGGAATAAAAACCCTTTCAAAACCCAAAAATGTAAAAATATATTTTATAAGGAGATAGAATAATGACCAACAACAAGAAAGTGCTGCAATTCGTTGAAGACGTGAAAGCGTTTGCTTGCCCGGACGAAGTGATTTGGATTGACGGTAGCGATGCGCAAAGAGATGCCCTTCGTGAAGAGGCTTGCGCAACGGGTGAAATGATTAAACTCAACCAAGAACTTCTCCCTGATTGCTACTATCACAGAACCGCTGAAAACGACGTTGCGCGCGTAGAAGACAGAACCTTTATCTGCTGCAGAAACGAAGAGGATGCGCTTCCTCACTCCATCGTAAAATGGAAAGCGCCCCAAGAAGCATACGCAATGGTAAACGAAATTGCAAAAGGTGCTTATAAAGGCAGAAAGATGTACGTTATCCCCTATTCCATGGGCGTGGTAGGTTCTCCCTTCTCCAAGATCGGTATTGAAATTACCGACTCTATTTACGTTGTTTTGAATATGATGATCATGACGCGTGTAGGCAAAATGTGCTTGGATGCGCTTGGTGCAGACGGCGACTTTGTTAAAGGTTTCCACGCAAAGTGCAACGTAGATCCCGAATAGATATACATTATGCACTTCCCCGAAGACAACACCATCATCTCGGTGAACTCCGCTTACGGCGGCAACGTGTTGCTCGGTAAAAAATGCTTTGCACTCCGTATTGCAACCAACCTTGGTAAGCAAGAAGGCTGGATGGCAGAACACATGCTCATCCTTGGTGTAAAACGCCCTCAAGATAAAGAAATTAAATACGTTGCAGCAGCGTTCCCTTCCGCTTGCGGTAAAACGAACCTTGCAATGTTAATTCCTCCCAAGCAATACCTTGACGCGGGCTACGAAGTATTCTGCGTAGGCGATGATATCGCTTGGATTCGCGTGGGTGAAGACGGCAGACTTTGGGCGGCAAACCCCGAAAACGGTTTCTTCGGCGTTGCTCCCGGTACGAACGAAAAATCTAATCCCAACGCTTTGGCGGCAACTATGAAGGGTACGATTTTCACCAACGTTGCTTTGAACCCTAAGGATAACACCGTATGGTGGGAAAAATTGACGAAGGAAGCTCCCGC
>JAFTHR010000121.1 GCA_017457345.1 Clostridia bacterium
CTCTCCATCCGATCTTTGCGTGGGGGAAGAAGTACATAAACTGATTGCGGCGGGCGTTTCTTCTTTAAAAATCGAAGGGCGTATGCGCCGAGCGGAGTACGTTGCGGCGGCGGTGCGTTATTATCGCGGTATTTTAGAGAATACGGGTAATTCCCAACAAAACTTATCCGATTTAAAACGGGCGTACAACCGTGGCAACTACACGCGCGGTTTGGCGTTCGGTCAAGATAAGCGGTTTTTATCGCCGAACGTGCAGGGGCATTTAGGTGAAAAAGTGGGCGTTGTAAAGGTGGAAAAGGGTGCGTATTTGGTAGAGAGTGCCTTTCAACCGCAGAAAACCGACGCTTTTAAAATCCTGCGCCAAGGAATAGAAGTGGGCGGCGCAACGGTAGCGGAGATTGTTAGAAAAGGGTTTATCATCCGTTCTAATCAGCGCCTGAAAAACGGAGACGGCGTGTTCGTGACCACGGACGGCGCGGCAAAAGAACGCGCTCTTTCGGGAAAGAAAACGCGCGCTATTCGTATTCGTTGCCGATTTGAAGAAGGCGGATTTGGCGTTGCGGAAGGCGGTGGCGTTCGCGTGCAAACGGAGAGCGTTTTGCCTTCGGCGGCAAACGCACCGATAGAAGAAAGGGACGTTGTTTCCTGCTTTATGAAAACGGACGGACTGCCGTTTGAACCGAAAATAGAAAGCGTGGAAATCGTTAGAAAACAGTTCTTACCGAAGTCTGCGCTCAACGCGTTAAGGCGTGCGTTTTTTGCGGCGCTTTGCAAAGGCGAAGAGAGAAAGAGCGTGGCGTTCGAGCCGTTCTCGATTGAAAAAAGAACGGGAGAAAATCATAAAACGGCAATTATCGTATCGAGCGTGGAAAGTTTACAAGAACTTTCGGCGGATATCGTTATTTGGAAAGGGCAGGGATTAAACGAAGGGGCGCTTTCTAGAATAAAAGAACAGGGCAGGGAACTGTATTTATACTATCCGTGCTTGGTGTTAGAAAAGGAAGAAGAAGCGTTTGCTTCGGCAATGCAATCGGGCTTATATAGCGGCGTGTACGTGGAAAATTACGGCGGTATCGCCTTTGCTAAGCGGTGCGGTGTGCGTGCGTTTTTAGGTACGGGGTTAAATATCGGGAACGCCGTTGCACTCTCTAACGCGTTAAAGATCCCGTGCGTTTCGTACGTGGCGCTTTCGAAAGAACTCACGCAAAAAGAACAAGAACGCTTGGCGGGCGAGCGGGTATTTACCCTTGCTTGCGGGAACTTAAAAGTAATGGATTTGTGCTACTGCCCGTTTGAAAAAACGTGCGGCACGTGCGATAAAAAGCAGACGTATATTCTCACGGACGAAAACCGCCGCGAATTCCCCGTTCGCAGGTTCGTTCGCGAGGGCGGCGGTTGCCGATTTGAAATATACAACTGCGCCGATTTAATCGGTAGCGGTGTGAAAGGCGCGGGAAAACTGATTGATGCTACGTTCATCAAAAATCCCAGCCGCTTGGTTGCTACGCTAGATGATGAAGAAAAACAAAAGGCTATTTTTGAAAACTATACGCAAGGTCACAGATTTAAAGGTGTGTACTAAAGGAAGAATATGAACGAAAACGCAACGCAAAAAACGGAACTGAATAAAGTCCTTCGTTTGGTGAGTGAATACGCCGTTTTGGAAAAGAGTAAACAAGCAATTCTTTCTCTTTTGCCGAGCGGCGATTTGGCGGAAGTGAACGCCGCCCTTAAAAAGACGGCGGAGTGCACCTATTTGCTCTTTGAACGCGGTGTGTACGGCGTGGAGCATTTTCCCGTTTTAACGGATGAGTTAGAGCGCGCAAAGCGCGGTTCTACTCTTTCCTGCGTAGAACTTACGTCGGTGGCAAAACTCTTGCGTAGCGCCCGTATAACGGGCACGGCGATTCGCGCCGTGGAAAGAGAACTCGTACCCCTTTTGGGAGAACTTGCAAACGGGTTATACGGAGATCAAGCCTTAGAAGAAGATATTTTTACGAAAATTATCGGCGAAAACGAATTGAGCGACTATGCAAGCGACAAACTGTATTCGATTCGCCGTGCACTCCGCGCGTTAAACGAAAAAATCCGTGCGCGGCTTGCGGAGTATTTATCCGGAGACGAGAGTAAGTATCTGCAAGAAAATATCGTCACCGTGCGTGGGAACAGGTACGTGTTGCCCGTCCGCGCCGAATACAAACGGAGTATAAAAGGATTCGTGCACGATCGTTCGGCGAGCGGTGCAACGTTCTTTATCGAGCCGGAAGAAGTGCTGGAAATGAACAACGAACTTCGCGCTTTGGAATTAGACGAGCAGCAGGAAATCGAGCGGATTTTGCACGAATTATCCGTGCGGATAGGGCAAAACGCCGAGTTGTTCTTAAAAGACGAAAAAATCTTAGTGGAGATCGACGGCTACAACGCCCGCGCTATCTACGGCTACAAAACGGCAAGCGTTCTGCCGCAAATGAACGGCGAAGGGAAAATCACGATAAAAGAAGGCCGTCATCCACTCATTGAGCCTAGTAGCGTTGTGCCCGTGTCGTTATCGCTTGGGTACGATTATCGGTTTTTGCTCGTAAGCGGCCCGAACACGGGCGGGAAAACGGTCACCTTAAAAATGGTGGGGCTTTTCTGCCTTATGGCGGCGTGCGGCTTGTTTACGCCTGCCCGTAGTGCCACGCTCTCGGTGTTCAACGAGATCTATTGCGACGTAGGCGACGCGCAGAGCATTGAAGAAAGTTTGTCCACCTTCTCTTCGCATATGACGGCGGTGGTATCGATCGTCGATCGCGCCAACGAAAAGAGTTTGGTGCTTTTAGACGAACTTGGCGGCGGAACCGATCCAGACGAAGGTCAAGCAATCGCCCAAGCGGTGCTTTCTCATTTAATCTCGTGCGGGGCGGTGGGGATCGTCACCACGCATTACACGGCGCTCAAAGAGTTTGCGTTCCGTGAAAACGGGGTGGAGAACGCCTGTATGGAGTTCGACGATAAAACGCTTAAACCCTTATATGCAATTCGGCTCGGCGTGCCGGGAACGAGCAACGCCATAGGGATTTCCCGCCGATTAGGGTTAAAGGAGAGCGTGCTTGAAAACGCCGTGAAAAATCTTTCGGTGGGCGCGCAAAACTTCGAGCGGATTTTGCGTAGTGCCGAAGCGAGCCGTATTGAAGCGGAGGCGGCGCTAATAGAGACCAACGCGTTAAAGGCAGAGTGGCAAGAAAAACTTGCTAAACTCAACGAAGAGCGGGAAAAACTGCAAAAAGAAAAGGAAAAATTATTTTCTGCCGCAAGAGCGGAAGCGCGCAAGATTGTGCGCGAACGCACCCAAGAAGCGGAAGAAATGGTGGAACAAATCCGTGAACTTTTTGAAAGTCAAGCCCCTTCGGAAGGGGATTTGATTAAAGCCCGCACCTTAAAGAACCGTTTAGGAGATAAGGCGTTCGAAAGTGAGAACGAAGAAGAACTCCTTGCGGAAACTCTTTCGCTGAGCGATCTTAGCGTTGGCAAGAAAGTGTTTGTAAAAACGGTGGCGGCGGAAGGGACTATTGAAAAGATAAAACCTGCAAAAAACGAAGTGGAAGTGGCGTGCGGCGCGTTGAAACTGCGCGTACCCGTTTCCGAGTTGACGCAAATAGCCGCAAGCGCACCGCAAAAGCCGAAAAAACCGAAAGCGTTCAAGCGCGATCCGATCTCGTTTACGGGCGCTCCCACTATGCCGAAAAAACCGGTCTTTACGCACGAAGTAAACATTATCGGGAAAACGGTAGACGAGGGTTTGGTGGAAGTGCAAGCGTTTTTAGATAGCGCCGTCCTTTCAGGGATAGACGAAGTGCGTATCGTTCACGGCGTTGGCACGGGCAAACTTCGTGCGGGCGTGCACGCGTACTTGCGCAAACAAAAACACGTTGCCGAGTTCCGTTTAGGGCGGTACGGCGAAGGGGATACGGGCGTTACGATCGTCAAACTCAAATAAAGCGTTTCATATTTCTTTTTCTACGCGAATACATTGATAGTAATCGCGTGAAAAGGAGTGAAACGGATGAAAGAGAAAGGGAAGAAAGGGATTGTCAACGACGTTCTTGGCGCAATTATCGTGTTTGTTGGAGCCGTTTGTTTATATCCCACGGAAACGGAGACGGTGGATTCTTCCACCCCGCAACCGTACCGTAGTGGTAGGAGTGAAAACGGCGTGTCGTTAACCTTTAACGTATACGAAGGGCGAGAAGTGGTTTTCGGTATTTTGGATACGCTAGAAACGTTCGGCGCAAAGTGCACGTTCTATATCGGCGGCTGCTGGGCAGACGATAACGCCGATTGCGTTAAGGAGATATTTTCGCGTGGGCACGAGATAGGAAATCACGGCTATTTTCATAAAAATCACGCACAACTTAGCCGCGAGGAAAACGAACGAGAAATTGCCGTTTGTAATCATTTTTTAAAGTTGTGCACGGGGGTAAGC
>JAFTHR010000122.1 GCA_017457345.1 Clostridia bacterium
CTTCACGCACCACATAAGCAGAGACGCTAGCCTTATCGCTTTCAAACTCTGCGGGCACAACGCCGTAGTTCCCGATAAGCGGGAAGGTGTGGAGCAGCATTTGGCCTTGATAAGCGGGATCGGTAAGTTCCACTAAGCAATTATCAACACCACCCGTGGAGAACACAAGTTCACCGACCGCTTCGCCCTTTGCGCCGAATCGGTATCCTTGGAACACTTTTCCGTTTTGCAACGTAAGATAAACCTTTTTCATCATATATTTTCCTTCTCTTTAAAAATTTTCTTCCCTAGTTTTTAATCGCGCATCAACTTAACCATTACGGCTTTTTGTGCGTGCAATCTATTCTCCGCTTCGTCGAAAATCTCGTTCGCGTGTGCTTCAAGCACGTCTTCCGTGATTTCTTCGCCGCGGTGCGCCGGCAAGCAATGGAGTACCATAGCGTCCTTCTTGGCAACCGCCATCACGTCCGCATTGATTTGATACCCCTTGAACGCCGCTTCACGCACGGCTTTTTCTCCTTCTTGCCCCATAGACGCCCAAACGTCGGTATAAAGCACGTCGGCATCCTTTGCCGCTTTCATCAAATCATCCGTCACTTCAAAGCCTTCGTACTCGCTCGCCCATTTCATAATTTCAGCGTCTGGCTCGTAGCCTTTCGGGCAGGCAATAGAGAAACTCATCCCCATTTTAAGCGCGCCCACAATCAAGGAGTTCGCCATGTTATTGCCGTCTCCCACGAAACACATTTTTAATCCTTTGAAACTGCCTTTATACTCTCTAATCGTCATTAAATCGGCAAGGACTTGGCAAGGATGCGCATAGTCCGTAAGCGCATTAATTACGGGGATAGAGCCGTAAGAAGCGAACTCTTCCACTTCGCTTTGATCAAACGTTCTAATCATCAACCCGCTCAAATAGCGCGAGAAAACGCGCGCCGTATCCTTAATCGGTTCGCCGCGCCCGATTTGCAAATCTCTATCAGACAAGAAAAGCGCCGTACCGCCGAGTTCGTACATACCAACTTCAAACGAAACACGCGTACGCGTGGAAGATTTGCGGACAATCATACCAAGCGTTTTGCCCTTTAAATAATCCTTTTTTATGTTATTTTTACGCTCGAACTTTAACTGATCCGCCAAGTTCAAGATCCCAAAAATTTCGTCGCGAGATAAATCGCCAAGTTTAAGCAGGTGTTTCATCGTTCAATACCTCTTTCAATAATTTTAATCCTTGCTTGATTTCTTTTTCCGTAATGGTAAGCGGGGGCAACAAACGCAATCTATCGTGCGCCGTTAAAATCAATAACCCTTTTTCCAAACATTTTTCCGCAAGACTACGCGCGGTTGACGTGCAGGAGACTTTTACACCGATCATCATCCCTTCACCCGTCACTTCTTCCACGAACGGCATCTTTTTGATTTCTTCTCTCAAAAATTCGCCTTTTCGAGCAACTTCATTCAAGAACTCTTCGGTTAATCTGCCCATCACTTCAACGCCCGCCGCACAGGCAATCGGGTTGCCGCCGAACGTTGTTCCGTGATCACCGAACGAATAAGCGTTCTCCGTTTTTTCAAAGAATAAGCACGCGCCGATCGGCAAGCCTGCCGCCAAACCTTTTGCGGTCGTAACGATATCCGGTGTGATTTCGTAATGTTCAAACGCATAGCGTTTGCCCGTTCTACCATTGCCCGTTTGTACTTCGTCTACGATAAGAAGCACGTCGTTTTCCTTGCAATACGCTTCAAGGTTTTTCACGAACTCTTTATCGAGCACGTGCACGCCGCTTTCCCCTTGCACTAATTCCACCATCACGGCGCAGGTTTTTGAGGTGACGGCTTTTTTAATGGATTTCATATTCGGCTCGGCATACTTAAACCCTTTCGGAAACGGACCGAAATACTTATGAAAGGCATCTTGCCCCGTTGCCGTAATGGTTGCAAGCGTTCTGCCGTGAAAACTATCTTTGAGCGTGACTATCTCGTAACGCGTTTCCTCGCCGTATTTTTGAGAAGCGTATTTACGCGCGGCTTTTATGGCACACTCGTTCGCCTCCGCGCCAGAATTGCCGAAGAATACCTTTTTTGCGCCCGTTGCTTTGCACAAAAGTTCGGCAAGTTTTACTTGGGGCTCGGTATAATATAAATTGCAAGCGTGTTGCACTTTGTTGAGTTGCGCAATCACCGCTTTTTTCCATTTTTTATCGTTTAAGCCAAAGGCGTTTACACCGATCCCGCTTGTAAAATCAACGTATTTTTTACCGTTTACCCC
>JAFTHR010000123.1 GCA_017457345.1 Clostridia bacterium
AACGCCTGCAGGAAGGTGAATACTGTCGAGAAGTTTCGCGTTCGGAGAATAGATATCGATAATTCTCTTGTACGTTCTCATTTCGAACTGTTCACGGGAATCTTTATACTTGTGCGGGGAACGAAGAATCGTGATGATTTCTTTTTCCGTGGGAAGGGGAATAGGACCGGAGATTTTTGCCCCGCTCTTCTTCATCGTTTCCACGATACGGCTTGCCGCTTCGTCAACGAGTTCGTGTTCATACGCTGCCAACTTGATTCTGATTTTTTGTACTGCCATTTTGTTGCTCCTTTTAGTTTATACTAACATTTTATTTCGCTGTATCAACATTTCCGTGTGTATCGAGGTTTCTGCAAAATAAAAACACTCTACTTTTTCGCCGAGCGTTTTCACGCAAAGCCTCGGTTAGTCGCAGGAATCTAGTTCCCACCTTTGTCAACGGAAATTATCTGTTGAGAGGGCTTCGTTTTTCTCTCATTTTTCAGTAACTTCCCGTATCTACCCAATACACCGCATAATTACACAGCGTAACTATCATAACAAAACGAAATGCCCCCTGTCAAGCGTTTGAACGGGTTTTTTAAAATTTTTTTAAATTTTTTTGAAAAACGCTAGGGATTTCATTATTGACGCATTTTTTCCATTTTATACCTGCCCCAACGCGCGCGCGTAATATAAATAAGGAACGGCTTTCACCGTCCCTTACGCACATATTTTTTTTGAGTAAATTAAAAAAATTACTTGATTTTATTAAAATTTCTCTTCTAATCCGCGGGCAAAAGTCATTAAAAATTGTTTCTTCTGTTCCGTTTGATTGCGGTAGATTTGCAAAAGTTCGTTTTCCGTTTTGTTCAAATCACGGTTAATTATCACCTTTCCTATCTCGTTTTCCCGCCCGATTAAATAGTCTACCGAACACTCGAAAAAGTCGGCGAGTTTTATCAAAATCGCAGGAGTAGGATTCGTCACCTCGTTCTCGTAATTCGCATAGCCCTGCCGCGTGACGTTAAGAAATTTCGCCACGTCAGCCTGCGTTAACGCGCGTTCGTTTCGCAACTGTTTTAATCTGTTCATAATTCTCCCTCCTACTTTATTATGCAATAAATTGTTGCAAAACACTTGACAGGCAAATGATTGTTGCGTATAATTTAATAAAAAGCAATAAATTGTTGCATTTTATTTTAGGAGGTTTTTTATGGACACATGCACTAATAACCAACCCGAACTCGAAACCACCGCGCCTACTTCTAGCGAAGAAAGATTTGAAAGCGGTTTCACGTTATCAAATAAGGCTTATAAAATTTTGAGTTTTGTTCCCACCATAGCGTTTGCCGTTTTTGCGATACTTATGCTTGCATTTTTGGCTTTATTGCCCGTTGCACGCGTTGACGCGTTTGGGTTAAGCGAAAATTACGGAAACGTTTTAAACGGCACGAGATTTAACGAAATCCCTGGATTAAACACCCTTTCTCTCGTTTTAATCGTTTTTGCTATCGTCGCAACGTTTTACGCCGTTTTACTTATCCCGAGCAGATTTACTTCGCTCAAATACCGCGGTTTGTTTGGAAAACCGCTCTATAAATTGTTAGACAGCATCACCGCGGTGTTCGTTTTGGGCTACTTGGTGTTTTCTATCGCTATTATGGTAATGATCGGCAACGCAGACGAAGGGTTAGGCATTATAAAAGTATCTTTATACCCCGTTTTGACCGCCGTTTTATCCGTTCTTTGCTTGGCGGCTATCGTTATCGCTTCCGTTTTATGCAAAATCCACGAAAAAGTAAACCCCGAAATTTTGAACGCTTGGAAGGAAGAACGCCAAAAGGCAAAAGCGCAAGCAAAATCTTCTACGGCAAAGAAGACTGCGGGAAAAGCAGGTCAAAAATTCACTAAAAGACTGATTGTTCCCGCCGTTATCGTTGCCGCCGTTTGGGGGATTAGCAATTTAGGCATTAACGGCATTACGCAAAGATTCGAATCGCGTGACTTTAACCCGAACTCATTAAAGGAAATTTTGGTGAAAGACGCAGGGAATTTCTCGCTTACAAAGTATTCAATAGAAGTAGCCGTCGGCGAATCTTACGTACCGCAAGGCGCGCCTACCGACAATCTTAACGCAACCTATTACACGGAAAACTTTATGAATCTTCTTTCTAAAGCGGAACTCAACCAAAAATATGCGTTGCTTGCGATTGAACAAGGGGACTCCCGTATTTCCGGGCTTTTAAAACAAGCAAAAAACATTGAAACGGAAATGGAAACTTTAGCCTATGGCAAAGCGGCAATCACCTATACAAACACCGGTTATTTAAAGGACGTTGTTTATAACAACGTTGTTATTGAAGGTTTCTCTTCGATTGCTAAAAAACTAGATAGCGTTCAAGTGTTCAATATCGCGGAAGAATATACCGACCAAACGAACACTACTCGCAAGATCTCAAAAGTAGCCTACTTGGCAACGTATATCGACGGAAGTTTCATTTACGGCACTTGTGAGAACGTGGTTGTGGTATTAGCAGACGGAACTACTGCTACTACCTACGAAGGAAGTTGCGTTGGGAAAACCATTACATGGCAAGACAGTTTCGGTTCTTATGAAGTGGTTGCTCCCGCAAACAGCAATTAAGAATAAAAAATAACAAGGCACGGCTCAAACCGTGCCTTGTTTTATTTGGCTGGGGTAGCTGGATTTGCGCCTTTAGCGGCGCGCCCCGCTCCGCCATTATCAATGGCGTCCTTTGCCGTCATCTTTTTCGTAAAGTCCACAATTCGCAGCAAAGCGTTTTGCACTCGCAAAACGGCTCCAACCCTCAAATCCAGCTACTTATTCGTAAACAAAAACTCGGCGTGGCACAAACCACACCGAGTTTTTGCGTGTGTGGGACATTATCTCGTTTTTTGGTATAGTGTGTGGGACTATTTCAATCTTTTTACCCCTAAATGTCAATAAAAAAAGCCGATACCTTACGATATCGGCGCTTGCCAAAATAGAG
>JAFTHR010000124.1 GCA_017457345.1 Clostridia bacterium
AGGGGAAATAACGGGTGTGTTAACCACTCATTATATGGAAGAAATTGAAGCACTTGCCGATACCGTTGCGGTGATGAACAAAGGCAAACTGTTCTTCTTCGGCACCGTGGAAGAGATGAAAACGAGCACGAAAAAAGAGAGCGTGGAAGAAGCGTTCGTGGTGCTTGTGGAAAAGGAGGGCGTGTGAGGAAAGGGTTGGTGTTTGGCGTTCGCACGGCGAAAGAACTTTTGAGAGATCCTATCAACCTTGAGTTCGGGTTAGGATTTCCCGTCGTGCTCTTATTGTTGTTTTCCGCTATTCAGGCAAACGTGCCCGTGGCGCTGTTTGAAATTCACCGCATCACGCCGGGGATTGCCGTTTTTTCTCTTTCCTTTTTAACGTTGTTTTCTTCCGTTCTCGTGGCAAAAGATCGCCAAAGTGCGTTTTTACAAAGGCTCTACACAACGCCTATGAAAGGGGTGGATTTTATCGTTGGGTACACGTTGCCGCTCGTGCCGATCGGCGTTTTGCAAACGGCGGCGTGCTATTTCACGGCGGTTTGTTTAGGGCATACCGTTGGGTGGGAATTGTTGCTCTGTTTGGTATATTCCTTACCTGCCTGCCTGTTTTTTATAGGTTTAGGGGTAATTTTCGGCAGTATTTTAACGGATAAACAAGCGGGCGGGATTTGCGGTTCGCTCGTGACGAACGTTTCGGCGCTTTTATCGGGCGCGTGGTTCGATTTATTCTTAGTGGGCGGTGCGTTCGAAAAGGTGGCAAACGTTTTGCCGTTCGTACACGCCGTGGAAATGCAGCGAGCGGCGTTTTCTTCTTACCAAGGCTTTGGCGGACACCTTGCGTGGACGTGTGCGTACGCGCTTTTAGCGTGCGCGATCGCCGTGGTGGCTTTTTTAAGACAGAGAGAGCAAAAGTAGGCGGCGAAAAAAAGTTTGTTCAAACAGTTTACTTTTTTTTCACGGTTTGTTATAATAAAAGAGTGGCAATCAGTAAAGCGAACTACGTTCGTGCGATTTATACCACTTGAAAAATGAAAGAAAGCCAGAAAAACACACGAAAGAGGAAAACTGTATGAGTGTTGAAATTAGAGAAGTCCTTACGAAGAAGGATTTAAAAAAGTGGGTGGATTTTCCCAACAAACTCTACAAGGGCGTACCTGCCTACGTACCGTTTTTAATGCCGGACGAAATCTCCACGTTCACAAAGAGTGAGAACCCTGCCTACGCGTTTTGCGAAACCAAACTTTACACGGCGCATAAAGACGGGAAGATGGTGGGTAGAATCGGCGCTTTGATCAACCACGCGGCAAACGAAAAGTGGGGCACGAACGCCATCCGTTTCACCCGCTTCGATTTTATCGACGACTACGAAGTTTCGTCTGCCCTTTTCCAAAAGGTAATCGACTGGGGGAAGGAGCGCGGCTACACGAAAGTGCTCGGGCCTATCGGGTTTACGGATATGGACCACGAAGGGATGCTCGTGGAAGGGTTTGATCGGTTGAATATGTCTATCACCTTCTATAACCACCCTTACTATATCGACCATATGGAAAAACTTGGTCTAGAAAAGGAAGTGGACTGGGTAGAATATAAGGTGGAAGTGCCCAAGGAAGCAGATCCGAAAATTGCGCGCGTTAGCGATTATATTATGAAGCGCAACGGCTATCAACTCGTCACGTATACCGACCGTAAGGTTTTAATGAAGGAAGCGTACGAAGCGTTTGAAGTAATCGATGAAGCGTTCTCCAAACTTTACGGCACCGTACCACTTACGCCGGAAGTTATTGATAGCGCCATTAAGGGCAACATTTCTATTATCAATATGAAATACGTTTGCTCGGTAAAGGATAAGAACGGAAAAATCGTTGGGTTTGCTTTGCTCGTGCCTTCTATTGCAAAGGCGCTTAAAAAGTCTAACGGGCGTATGTTCCCGTTCGGTATATTCGGGCTGCTTAGAGCCTTGTTTGGGAAAAACGATACGCTTGAAATGTTCTTTATCGCAGTAAAACCCGAACATCAAAAGAAAGGCTTGCCTGCAATCATTATGCAACAAATGATAAAAGTACTTTCCGAGAACGGTGTGAAATACTGCGAAAGCGGACCGGAACTCGAACTCAACGGCGAAGTACAAGGGTTGTGGAAATCCTTTAACGCGGAAAATCATAAACGCCGCCGTTGCTGGAAGAAAGAAATTTAAGTGGGGGCAGGTATGGAAAAAAAGAAAGATTTAAAGGAACTTTTCCGTGCGTTAAAGTTCTTGCTTATCTCCATTAGCGCAGGCGTTATTCAATTCGGCAGTTTTGCCTTGCTCGATAAAGTAATTTTCCCGTACGCAAGTATGTACTGGGTAAGTTATTTAATCAGTTTAACTCTTTCCGTTGCGTGGAACTTGACCATCACTCGAAAGTACACGTTCAAATCCGCAAACAACGTGAAAGTGGCAATGTTGCAGGTGGCGGCGTTCTACGTGGTATTCACGCCCGCATCTTTGTTGCTTGGTCAGTTGGCGGTAGATGCAGGTTGGGAGTCCTTGCTGGTAGAAGCGCTTACAATGGTTGCGAACTTCGTGTTAGAGTTCTTGTATACTAGATTTTTCGTGTACCGCAATTCTTGCGATACGGCGGTAAAGAAAGAAACCTTAACTTCTGCGGAAGAAACGGTGGAAGAAACGACGGAAGAAACGAAAACGAACGAATAAGAAAAACGAAAGAAGTCTTCTAAGAAGACTTTTTTCTTTTCAAAAAAACATATTTTATCAAACTTTCACAAAACGAATACCGATCTTACTTGCGTATTTTTTTTAAAGGTGCTACAATTAATTCGTTCTCTAAAAAATGTTCAATAGAAGGAACGAAAAGGAGTAAAAATGTTAGAACTCAAACAGATCACAAAGGATTACGTGGCGGGTTCGGGAACGGTGACCGCGCTAAAAGGAATTGATTTAAAGTTCCGTTCTAGTGAGTTCGTTTCGGTGCTCGGTCCTTCCGGTTGTGGAAAAACGACTATGCTCAACATTATCGGTGGCTTAGACCAGTATACGAGTGGGGATTTGCTCATCAACGGTGTTTCCACCAAAGAGTATAAGGATCGGGACTGGGATTCGTACCGTAATCATTCGGTAGGGTTCGTATTTCAATCGTATAATTTAATCCCGCACCAAACGGTGCTTCAAAACGTAGAAATCGCGCTTACGCTCTCTGGTGTATCGAAAGCCGAACGCCGTGCAAGAGCGAAAGAAGCGCTTGAAAAGGTGGGGCTTGGCGATCAACTTCGCAAAAAGCCGAACGCTATGTCTGGTGGGCAAATGCAACGCGTGGCAATTGCCCGTGCGCTTGTAAACAACCCCGATATCATCCTTGCCGACGAGCCGACGGGTGCTTTGGATACCGAAACGAGCGTGCAAGTAATGGATCTGTTGAAAGAAGTATCGAAAGACCGTTTGGTGGTTATGGTCACGCATAACCCCGAACTTGCGGAGAAATACTCTTCCCGTATTATCCGTATGTTAGACGGGGTTATTACGAGCGATAGCAGGCCGTTCACCGAAGAAGAGTATCAAGTGGAAACGGCGGCGGATAAGGAAAAGGCGGAAAAAAAGAGCAAAGAGAAAAAGCCTACTATGTCCTTTTGGACGGCGTTCCGTTTATCGCTTACCAACCTGTTCACCAAGAAAGGAAGAACAACGCTTACGGCGTTCGCGGGTAGTATCGGGATTATCGGTATTGCGTTAATCCTTGCCGTTTCGCAGGGGATGACGGGGTACATCAACCACGTGCAACAAACAACGCTTGCTTCTTATCCTTTAACGCTGGAAGCGAAAACGATGGATATGGGCGCGCTAATGGAAAGTCTCCTTGGCAGCGGCGAAGAAGGCGAAGAGCACGGGAAGGATGCCATTTATAAAGATCCGATTATCGGCGAACTTGTGAACGCGCTTGCAAAAGTAGAGACCACGGAAAACGATTTAAAATCCTTTAAAACGTATTTAGAAAGCGAACTTAAAAAAGAAGGCTCGGCATTCCAAACGGCAATCCGCGGCGTGCAGTATTCCTACGATTTGGAACTTGCCGTTTACACGGAGAACGTGGAAGGCAATATCGTGAAATCGGATACGGGCGAGTTGATGAGTGATATGCTTGCAGACTTCTTTATCGCATCGGCTGAAAACGGTTCGCTGGGGGCAGGGAGCGGTTCTTCTATGGAAGAAGGCGGCAATGCTCAAACGAATATGATGTCTTCTATGATGACGGTCGATATGTGGCAAGAACTCTTACCTGGGCTCGGTGAAAACGAATATATCAACACGGCAATCACCGATCAGTACGAGTTGATCGACGGCGGATCTTGGCCGAATGAATACGACGAGATCGTGCTTATCGTAAACGAGAAAAACGAACTAGACGATCTCACGTTATACGCGCTCGGTTTATTAACGCAAGCGGAAATTGACGCGATTATAGACGCCGCGTCTAAAGGCGAAGAACTCCCGAAAGATAATAGAAGTTGGTCGTACGAAGAAATTAAATCGCGTACCTACAAGAGCATTTTACCTGCCGATTGTTATAAGCAAATCGGCGACGTGTGGGTAGACGTAAGTTCAGACGAAACCTTTCTTTCCTTGCTCTATTCGGATGCGCTCGAACTCAAAGTGACGGGGATCATTCGGCCGAAAGAAGATGCCGAAGTAAAAATTCTTTCTAGCGGTATCGGGTATTTATCTTCGCTTACCGAATACGTGATTACGGATGCAATGGATGCACCCGTCGTGCAAGCGCAACTTGCGTCTCCTTCGGTGGACGTGTTGACGGGGAAACCGTTTAAGTCGAACTCTTCGGCACTCACGCCCGCACAAAAAGAAACGCAATTCCGCGGCTACGTTTCGGCACTCAATAACGCGCAAAAAGCGGATTTATATTTAGAGATGAAATGCGTGTTGCCGGAAGCGGAACTTATGGCCAAAGCGATGGCGCATATGTCGGCGAATTATCCTAATAGAGCAGCGCAGCAAGCGCTTGTGCTTGCCGCAATGTCGGAACAACTTGGCGTTGAGCCCGCCGTGTTAGAAGAATACTTCGTGGAAA
>JAFTHR010000125.1 GCA_017457345.1 Clostridia bacterium
AGTTCCATTTTTCTTGTAAAGAAAAGGTTGTTTTTTAGAAAGAAACGAATGAAAAGCGCAAGGGCGTAATGGAACGAAAGAATTGAAAAGTTGAGCAAAAAACGGTGGTTTTTTAATAAAAACCACCGTTTTCCTTATAAAAATCGCTCTACCGTTTTTAGAAAAGCACTCTACTTTGGGTAGAGTAAAAGGGGAGAGAAGTAGGTTGTTTTTTTCTTTTGTCTTGTCTAAAATAAAAACGATAGGATTTATTTCCGTTTTAGGAAAAATTCTGCAAAATTAGAAAGACGCTTTATAAGAGGAAAAGATATGAGTGAAAAAACCTGCGGACTGCATTTTTTAGCATTCAACGATTTTGAAGAAAGGAATTTTTCGAACTACGAGAATAGTGGTTCAAAAAAATACTATAAAGAAAACAAAACGCGCTCAACGGGGCGTATTCCCATTTTTTACGCGGTGGACGATCGGTTTATTAAGTATATGATTGTTTCTGTGCAATCGATAATCGAAAACGCCGATCAAACGAAAAAGTACGTGATATACGTGCTCAATTCGGGCGTGTCAAACGAGATGAGAAAAGAAACGGAAAAACACAAATCCGATCTGTTTGATATTCGCTTTGTAGACGTAAAAAGATACTTAGAAAAAATGGCGGAAAAATTGCCGATCCGCGATTATTATTCCAAAACCACCTATTATCGGTTGTTTATTGCCGATATGTTCCCCGAGTACGAAAAAGCGGTGTATATCGATAGCGATACGGTGGTGCTTGGCGACGTTGCAAAACTTTACGAAACGGACCTTGGCGAAAATTACGTGGGCGCTTGCCACGAGCAAGTAATGATACAAACGGAAGTGTACGGCAACTACGTGGAAAAGGTAATGGGAATTTCTCGCCATAAATTCTTTAACGCGGGCGTTCTTTTATTGAATTGCAAAGCATTTAGAGAGAACAGAGTGCTGAATAAGTTTATGCAACTTTTGAACGTATATACCTTCGTCGTCACGCAAGACGAAGACTATTTAAACGTCCTTTGCCAAGGGAAAGTGTTTTGGCTTGACCAAAGTTGGAATACGCAGGTATACGGCGAAATTCCCGTGGCGGAGAAAGATATCAAGATCTTGCACTACATTATGGTGGCAAAGCCGTGGCGCTACGTTGATTGTCGGTTAAAAGAGTATTTTTGGGAGTATGCAAAAAAGACGTCCGTTTACGGGCTTATCCGCGCAGAACTTGCATCTTATACCAACGAGGAGCGCGCTCGTGATGCGCGTGGCGGCGAACGTCTTGCGAAAACGGCGAGAGAAGAAGCGAATCGCTTAGATACCTATCTTGCAATCGTCACTTCGGGCAAAAATCCAAATAGATTAAAAGTACAAGAAAAAATCCGTGTTTTTGAACGGGAAGCGCGATTTGATGAAGACGTGGAAGAAGATCCGCCCACCAAAGAATTATTGCCGGATAAAGTGGACTATTTGCACGAAAAATTCTCCACGCGCTTAAAAACGCGGATTGCAAATTTTATCGGCGATAGATATTTTAAAAAGATGATAAAGGACGGCGTGATGGTAATCGACGGCGTGGAAGGGGAAGAGTATTTAAACACGCTTGAAAAGGGTACGGTTATCACGTGTAATCACTTTTCGATCATGGATAACTACATTTTATTCCATTGTATACGAAACCGATTGCCGAAAAAATATCTGCACAAAATCATTCGCGAAGGGAACTACACGAACTTCCCCGGGCTTCTTGGGTTTTTGCTTCGTTATTGCAACACGTTGCCCCTTTCTTCCAACCGGAAAACAATGATGAAGTTTTTATCGGCAACCGATACGCTTTTAAAATCGGGCGAAAGCATTTTAATCTATCCCGAGCAAGGGATGTGGTGGAACTATCGCAAACCCCGTCCTTTGAAGGTGGGCGGGTTTAAAATTGCCTACCGTAGCGGTGTGCCCGTTCTCCCTATCTTTATTTCTATGGCAGACGACGCGGAGAAATTAGATGCCGACGGCTATCCCTTGCAGCGCCATACTTTGCACGTGATGCCGCCGATTTATCCAGACTTATCGTTAGGGGAAAAGTTGGGCGCAGAGAAGATGAAACAAGAGACATACGCCGCCTACAAAAGAAAGTACGAGCAGGTGTACGGTGAACCGTTAACTTACGGGGAAGCGGAGAAGTAATATGGCGTATTTAATTATCATTGTAGGTTGTAATTTTTTGTTTTCCGCCTTTCACGTGTTCACGCTCGGCGTGGGGTATTTTTACGCACTCGGCGTTTCGGCGCTTTGCACCGTGTACGTGATTGCAATCGACGGCGCAACGGCAGGGCTTGTTCGTTTATTGCCTGCAAAATACTTCTCTCACGAGAACAAACTCTATTGCGTGGGGCGGCGCGAAAAACTCTTTTACGAGAAACTAAAAATACGGAAATGGAAGGACCACGTACCCGATTTAGGGCAGGCAACGGGCTTTCGTAAAAACAAAATTACCGATCCGAAAAACCCTGCGTATTTAGAGCGGTTTTTGCTGGAAATGGCGTATGGAGAAATGGGGCACGCCGTGAGCGTTCTTACGGGCGCGCTCGTGATTATTCCCATCTTTCCTTTTGTGGGTTGGGTACAAATTGCGGCGTGCGTTTCTTTCGTTTCCGCCGTTTTAAACGTGTTGCCCGTGTTCGTGCTTCGGTATAATTCCTATAAACTCAAAATCCTGCTTAAACGGCTAAAAACCGACTCTTGACAAACAGGCGTTCGCGTGCTATACTAACGGTACGCGGACGTTTTTTTCGTCCTAAGGAGGAGATGTATGAAAACAGACGTCGTGATTGTCGGCGCAGGACCTGCGGGTATTTTTACCGCGCTTGAAATGATTCGAAAAGGCAGCACGAAAAATATAATTATCGTGGAAAAGGGCAAGTCTGTAAAAGAACGCCGTTGCCCGAAAACGAAAACGCAAAAATGCGTGAAATGTAGGCCGTATTGCCATATCACCACGGGTTTTTCGGGGGCGGGTGCGTTCTCGGATGGGAAACTTTCGCTCTCCTATCAAGTGGGTGGAGATTTGCCCGATTTAATTGGTGTAGAGCGGGCGCAGGCACTCATTGATTACGCCGATAAAATCTATTTAGAATTCGGGGCAGACGAAAAGGTTGAAGGGTTAAACGGCGGTAAAAAGGTGGAAGAAATCCGCAACCGCGCAAAGGCAGCGGGGCTTACGCTCGTCGATTGCCCTATTCGCCATTTAGGCACGGAAAAGGCGCACGAGTTATACCTTGCGATCGAAGAGTATTTAATGAAAAGCGGCGTGCAGATTTTGTTCTCTTACGAGTGCAACACCATTCTTGTAGAAAACGGGGAGTGTCGCGGGGTTTCCGTGCGAAAAGCTCCGGGCGGTGCGGAAGAAAAAATTTACGCCGATCATACGGTGATTGCAACGGGTAGGCGCGGTGCGGGCTGGCTAGAAGACGTGTGCGAAGAACACGGCATTGAGCACGTGGCGAGCACGGTGGATATCGGCGTGCGCGTGGAAGTGAAAAACGAAGTGATGCAAACGATCAACGAAACGCTGTACGAATCGAAATTAGTCGGTTATCCAGAGCCTTTCAAAAACAAGGTGCGTACCTTTTGCCAAAACCCCGGCGGGTTCGTGGCGCAGGAGAATTACGACGACGATTTAGCCGTTGTAAACGGACACAGTTTTAAGGATTTAAAATCGGAGAACACCAACCTTTCCATTTTGTGTTCGCATAATTTTTCCGTCCCGTTCGACGAACCGATTGAGTACGCAAAAAAGGTGGGTGAACTCACGA
>JAFTHR010000126.1 GCA_017457345.1 Clostridia bacterium
ATGGAACTCTACTCCCAGTAGAGCCGCTAAATTTCCATAATAAGCCCGTCGAAAGCCGGTTGAAAGCCATAAATTTTTTGCGCTTTTTTAAGCGTTTCTACGAGCGGCAAATTGTTATGGGAATAGTGCGTAATCACGTACTGTGTATTGCTTGATACCATCCCAAACTCTTCGAATACGCGCTGCATAGCAAGGTTGTCTTCTAGCCCCATATGCCGAGAAACTTCTCCGCCCGTTGCAAACAAGAAGGTGCAATCGAACGCCACTAAATTAACCGTTTTTCCGTTCAAATACGCCGCTATGCGCGCAATAATCTCCCGTGAAAGCCTACCACTATCCGTTAAGTGCAAATAGCGTTTTTCGCCTTTTTCTATTAGGAATACGAACGCCTGTTCTGCCTTGCTATGTTGGGCGGGGATCGGCAGAACGGTATACTCGTTTGCTTCCCCAAACGAAACGGGCTCAAAAGCTTTGAGTTCCACCACTTGCAAGTTTTTCTTCACGTCTTCCCGCATTTCCCTACGGGTGCACTCTTCAAACACCTTTTTTACTTCAGCGTTGCCGTAGATCGTAAGCGTGCCTTCGTTCCCGTAGCCGTACTTATAACCGCGCAAAATGAACTCGTGTGCGTAGAAATGATCGCAATGGCTATGGGTGATAATTAAATGTTTGAGTTTTGTGTAATCCACGCCGAAACGAACGCTATGCAAGTACGCATCCGCAGGAAAATCGATACACACACTTTCGTCTACGTAGATTTGCGAACGGGTATGGTATTCGTTTTCACCACGCGCGCGCACCTTTTTACAGGTTTCACAATTACAAAACATAGCAGGTACGCCTTCCGCCGCACCCGTGCCTAAGTACCGTATCTTCATAATTCTTCCCTTTTTAGTCCGTATCAATGATAATCGTAACGGGCCCGTCGTTGAACTGTTCAATCTTCATATCGGCGCCGAATACCCCTTTTTTCACACAAACGCCCTGCTCTTGTAAGCGTTTTACCGCGTATTCATATAATTCGTTGGCACGTTCGGGGCGTTCGGCAAGCGAAAAACTCGGCCGAAAGCCTTTCTTGGCATCTCCGTACAAAGTGAATTGCGAAACGAGCAAAACTTCGCCGCCAACGTCTTGCACCGAACGGTTCATCTTGCCGTTCTCGTCTTCGAAAATACGCAGCCCAGCCACCTTCTTCATAAGATAATCGGCGTTCGTTTCCGTATCCCCCGCTTTAACGCCTAAAAAAACGGTTAAACCGAACGGGATTTCGCTAATTTTGCATCCGTCTACGGAAAGGGTGGTTTTCTTTACTCTTTGCACCACAATTTTCATAAGTGCTCCTTTAACGTATAAAACGCAGGACAAATCGCCCTGCGTTTCGCCTTTTTTAGCCGATAATTATACTCTGCTCATATATTCGCCCGTTCTGGTGTCGATACGGATCGTATCGCCTTCTTCCACGAACATAGGCACTTGGATCGTTGCACCCGTTTCCACTTTCGCCGCGTTCATTACGTTCGTTGCGGTGTTGCCTTTCACGCCGGGTTCCGCTTCGATAACTTTGAGGTCCACGAAGTTTTCAGGTTCAACGGAGAACGCTTCGTCGTATAAGAACTTAACGGTGACCATATCGTTTTCCTTAATGTACTTAAGCGCTTCTTCCACTTGATCGTAGGTAAGCATGGTTTGGTTATATTCTTCGTCCATGAACACGTAGAATTCGCCGTCGTAGTACGAATACGTCATTTTTCTCGTTTCTACTTGAGCGGTTTCAAGTTTCGTGGTAGGGTTAAACGTTTCGTTCGACAACACTTGACCGGTCTTAACGTTTTTAAGAGTGGTTCTAACGAACGCCGCGCCCTTACCGGGTTTTACGTGTTGGAAATCCGTAACGGTGTATACACCGCTCTTGTATTCAAAGGTGACGCCTTTACGAATATCGCCTGCTAAAATCTGTGCCATAACTGTATTCTCCTTGATTTATCTTTTTTCTTTTTTATCTTTATTTTTTTTCCGCTATCCCTTAAAGAATTAGCAGATTTTTATCCGTTTTACTCATAAACGAGTGCATCTTGCCGTCTTTCAAACAAACG
>JAFTHR010000127.1 GCA_017457345.1 Clostridia bacterium
CCAAGCGATAACGCAAGCACCACGAATAACAATAAAACGTAAAAGAGCAAGACAAGCGCATCCAGTCGGTATTTTATTCCTTTATGCGGAATTTTTATTTCATAAATTAATTCCCCGCTCTTTCTCATTTGATAAAATAAGTTCGTGGAAGAATAAAGAGTGGTAATTACTAAAAAAACGGACGCGGCAGAAGTTGCTCGCGTTGCTTCTATTCGGATATATTCAAAAATTTCTTCTACCGATTCAAAAACCGAAAAGTTGGCTATTCTACTACCCGTGAACGCGGTTGCCTTCCCAAAAAGCAACGTAATTAAAAAGGTAAGCGGGACAATCGACATAAGCAAAAAAAAGACTAGCGTTCCTGCTATCGTAGTGTATTTTTTATCGCTAAGCAAGGCGTATTTAGATTTTAGATAGAAAAAACCTTTTCGAAGAAACCGCATTGTATGAGTATGCGCATCTATTCTCGATTTTAAACCGTTTTTCCATCAAAAAAGCGCCCTGGTAGGCGCTTTTTCTTGCTTTACGGCGTTTAAAGACCGTATTGACGAGCGTAATACTCGCTTGCCGATAAATTACTCGTCGTGTAGAAATTACAACAACTGCGACGTCTGCAACCGCCAAAGCAACAACTGCTATTATTCGTCGTTTGTGCACAGGAATTACAACCGCTATTATTCGTCGTTTGCGCACAGGAATTATAGCCGCAACCGCTATTATTCGACGTTTGTGCACAAGGAGTATAGCCGCAACCGTTGGACGTAGGAACTACCCGCGAACTACAACGACCAAAACAATTTGAGCAAGAGTTGCAGCAACAATTTTGTGAAGCCGTTGAACAGTTAGAGCAACAATTATTTACTAAACCGAAACAAATATACCACATAACACTTTTTCCTATCGTGTATTTGAGAAAAATCTCATACTGTCTACTATGCGTTTCGCTTAAAATTCGGTGCAAAAAAGCGCCGCTTTACACCAAGCGACGCTTTTGTTTTTATTGAATTATTCCCATTCAATCGTTGCAGGTGCTTTCGGCGATAAGTCGTAAAGCACGCGGCAAACCCCGCCTACTTCGGCAAGAATACGATCGGTAATCTTTTTCAAAACGGCGTAATCAATTTCGGGAACGGTAGCCGACATAGCGTCAACCGTGTTCACCGCGCGAATGATAACAGGCCAATCGAACACGCGCTTGCCGTTTCTAACACCCGTGGAACGGAAATCGGGCACAACGGTAAAGAATTGCCATACTTGTTGCGTTAACCCTGCTTTATCGAACTCTTCGCGTAAAATCGCATCCGATTCACGAAGTGCCGCCAATCTATCACGAGTGATTGCACCCGTACAACGCACGCCAAGGCCAGGACCGGGGAAAGGTTGACGGTCTACCATTTCGCTCGGCAAACCAAGTGCTTTCCCTACAACGCGAACTTCGTCCTTATATAAAAGTTTAATCGGTTCAACAAGCCCAATAAATTGCATATCTTCGGGCAAGCCACCAACGTTATGGTGGGCCTTAACGCCGTCACTTTCCACGATATCGGGATAAATCGTGCCTTGCGCCAAGAAGGAAACGTTGCCTTTTAATTTAAGCGCTTCTTCTTCGAATACGCGCACGAATTCGCCACCGATAATTTTTCTCTTCGTTTCAGGATCGGACACGTTTTCAAGTTTCGATAAGAATCGGTCGGTTGCGTCAATGTAAATTAAATTCGCCTCTAATCCTTTTTGGAACACTTCGATTACTTGTTCGCTTTCGCCTTTACGCATTAACCCGTGGTTTACGTGCACGCAAACGAGTTGTTTACCGATTGCTTTGATAAGCAGCGCAGCAACAACGGAACTGTCTACCCCACCCGAAAGGGCAAGCAACACACCTTTATCCCCAACTTGTTCGCGCACCGCTTTTACTTGTTCATCAATAAAGGCTTGTGCAAGTTCTTTCGTTGTAATCCGCGCCATAGATTCAGGGCGTACGTTCGTATCCATTTATTTTTTCTCCTTAATAATAAAAATCGTATTTGTTAAAGAACCGATCGTATAGCGTTTAATAAATCGCCATACTCTTCAAAGGCAGGAAGATCAGGGTTTTCTTGCTTAATTTTATCCGTACTCTTGAATAAAAATCCTGCTTTGCTCGCCCGAATCATACCAAGGTCGTTATAACTATCCCCAGCGGCAATGGTTTCAAATCCCATCCCGTGTAAACATTTTACCGTGGTATATTTGGATTTTTCTACCCGCATTTTATAACCCGTGATTTCGCCGTTTTCCGCAACGATTAACTCGTTGCAAAAAAGCGAAGGATAACCGAGTTTTGCCATTAACGGCATACCGAATTGAGTGAACGTATCACTCACGATAATTACCTGCGTTAACTTTCTAAGTTCGTCTAAAAATTCTTTCGCACCTTCAAGCGGTTCAATTTTATCAATAATCGCGCGGATTTCGTTTAAGCCCAACCCGTGTTCTTTTAAAACACCGATACGCCATTTCATTAACTTATCGTAATCCGGCTCGTCACGCGTGGTGCGCGTGAGTACGCTAATCCCGCTCGCTTTCGCAAAGGCAATCCAAATTTCAGGCACAAGTACGCCTTCTAAATCCAAACATACAACGTTCATAGTTCAACCGCCTTATAGGATTAGTGTTGCGAATAGTTCGGTGCTTCTTTACTAATCGAAATATCGTGAGGGTGGCTCTCGATAAGGCTGGCGTTGGTGATGCGGATAAATTCAGAGTTCGTGCGTAAGTCTTCAATCGTTGCTTTACCACAGTAGCCCATACCTGAACGCAAACCGCCCTTCATTTGATAAATGATATCGGCTACGCTGCCACGGTAAGGCACTCTACCTTCCACGCCTTCCGGTACGAATTTTTTAGCGTTTTCTTGGAAGTATCTATCTTTACTACCTGCCGCCATTGCCGAAAGGGAGCCCATACCTCTATAAACTTTATAACTTCTGCCTTGGTAAAGTTCCACTTCCCCAGGGCTTTCAAGCGTACCTGCAAAGAGCGAGCCGATCATAACCGCACTACCGCCTGCCGCACGCGCTTTCACGATATCGCCGCTATATTTAATACCGCCGTCTGCAATAATTCTCTTACCCACTTTATCCGCCGCTTCCGCACAGTCCATAATCGCCGTAAGTTGAGGAACGCCGATCCCTGCAACCACACGCGTGGTACAAATCGAACCGGGGCCGATACCTACTTTCACAACGTCTGCCCCTGCCTCAAAGAGCGCCTTAGTAGCAGCCGCCGTTGCCACGTTCCCTGCGATAATTGCAACGTTGGGGTATTTCGCCTTGATTTCGGCAACCTTTTTGATAACGCCCATCGAGTGGTCGTGCGCCGTGTCGATTGCGATAATGTCTGCTTTCGCCTCTACGAGCGCCGCAACACGGTCCATCGTGTTTGCCGCCGTACCAACCGCAGCACCAACAAGCAAACGACCGTTTTTATCCCGTGCCGAGTTAGGATATTGAATTGATTTTTCAATATCTTTGA
>JAFTHR010000128.1 GCA_017457345.1 Clostridia bacterium
GTTTGGAACTTTGCTACCGTGCGCTTATGCAACGTCACCTTCGTTTGCTGGGCACGCTTTCGGATGCAGCGCCTATTCTTTGGCAATACGGTGCGCTTGCGCGCTTGAAGAAGGGTGAAACGATCGACAAGTTGCTCTTTGGTGGCTATTCTACCATTTCGCTTGGTTATGCAGGTCTTTACGAATGCGTAAAATATATGACGGGCGAATCGCATACCGATCCGAAAGCGAAACCTTTTGCTCTTTCCGTTATGCAACATATGAACGATAAATGTAAAGAGTGGAAAGCAAAAGAAAATATCGATTTCTCCCTTTACGGCACGCCGCTTGAAAGCACCACGTACAAGTTCTCCAAGTGCTTACAAAAGCGTTTTGGCATTATCCCTGGCGTTACGGATAAAAACTATATCACGAACTCTTATCACGTGCACGTCACCGAAGAGATCGACGCGTTCACGAAACTTCGTTTCGAAAGCGATTTCCAACAACTTTCTCCCGGTGGTGCAATTAGCTACGTAGAAGTTCCGAACATGCAAGATAACATTCCTGCCGTTCTTGCCGTTATGAAGTTCATTTACGAGAACATTATGTACGCGGAACTTAACACGAAGAGCGATTATTGCCAAGTTTGCGGCTACGACGGCGAAATTCAAATTCAAACGGACGAAGCCGGGAAACTTGTTTGGGAATGCCCTCATTGCCATAACCGCGATCAATCCAAGATGAACGTTGCACGGCGTACCTGCGGCTATATCGGCACGCAGTATTGGAACCAAGGTAGAACGCAAGAAATTAAGGACAGAGTGTTGCACCTTTAATGAACTACGCAACGATTAAATGGGTAGATATCGCAAACGGCGAAGGCGTGCGTATCTCATTGTTCGTTTCCGGTTGTACTCATCATTGTAAAAACTGTTTCAATCAAGTGGCGTGGGATTTCGCCTATGGCGAACCGTTTACTGCCGAAGTGGAAGAAAAGATTTTATCCGAACTTTCTTCGGATTATATTGCCGGACTTTCCCTTTTAGGTGGCGAACCGCTTGAACCGCAAAATCAAGAAGCGTTATTACCGTTTTTGAAAAAAGTGAAAGAGCGTTGCCCGAATAAGTCCGTTTGGATGTATACGGGGTACGTTTTAAACGAAGAAACGGGTGAACTTAGAGAAACGCATAAAAATACTCCGTTTACGAAAGAATTGATTTCTTTAACGGACGTGTTGGTAGACGGTGCGTTCGTGGAAGAACTTAAAGATATTCGTTTAAAGTTTCGCGGCTCTTCGAACCAAAGAGTTATTAACGTGCCCAAAACCCTTCAAGAAAAAAAATGCGTTTTATATCTTGAATAAGCAAAAAAAGAAACTCCGTTGCATACCATAAGGTATGGCGGAGTTTTTTCATATAAAAAAGCGGGTAGTTGCCTGTATTTGCTCGCTTTTAATAATTGCTTTATGCGTTTTTCAAGCCTATCGAATAGAGAGAGCTCAACTGATAGCCTGTAAATCTTTTTATTTCCTTGTAGAAAAAGCCGAAAACACCGAAGCCTGCGCTTATCTTTCATACCAAAAAGGGGGAGCGGGGTTCGTACTCCAAGA
>JAFTHR010000015.1 GCA_017457345.1 Clostridia bacterium
ACCACGCTCTGCCTTGCAACCCGTTCCCAAACACGTTGACAAACAAAAAATCGCGCCCATAAAGGGCGCGAGAATGGTAAAATATCCGTTCGTTTTCATATCGTACCGCCTTTATGTAAGACGGTTTTTTGCCATTAATTCCTTTAATAATTCTTCGCTCGTTTCAAATACGGGAAAGCCTATCTTATGCGTCTCTTCCTCAAAGTGCACGTCTGATCCGCCCGTACAAAGCAACCCGCATTTTTTTGCCAAAGAAAGGAAGTACTCCGTCTCTTGTTTAGTATGCGTTGTGTACGTTGCCTCTATTCCTTTGAGCCCCATTTCCACAAGACGAAGAATGGTTTTTTCTCTTTCTTCAAAGTCCATCCAAATCCTACCCGGATGCGCAAGCACGGCAAATCCACCGCTTTGCTTAATACACTCTATCGCTTCTTGCGGCGTGGGGCGGCCAACGCCGGAATGGGCAATCCTTGTCGGCGCAAGGTATTTTACATACGCTTCCGTTTCGCTAATCCCCACCACTTTTCCTATTACCCGAGCAATATGCATAGAGTGGACGGGCGCAGAAGGATCTTCCCGTTGATCGAATACCTGCTCCGCGGAAATATCAATCCCTGCCCCGCGCATTTTTTGAACGCTATCGTACACGCGCTCGTAGGAAGCCTGTACTCTTTTTTGCGTAAAGGCGAGATACGCCGAATTCGTTTCGCTACAACCATAGCCGAGCACGTGCAATTTTTGCTCGCCTTCATACGCCGAGATCTCCCAACCGGAAAGATAGTTCACGCCGTATTTTTTTGCCGCAGCGCGCTTTTCCGCCCCGCCGTTTAACGTGTCGTGATCGGTAATCGAAAGCAATTCCACGCCCGCTTTTTTGGCTCTTTTTGCAATCTCTTCGGGCGTGTAATGCCCGTCTGAAAAAACGCTGTGTACGTGCAAATCCGCCCTCATTTTTTCTCCTTTTCGGGCTTGATTTTACCGTTTTCTATGCGGATGCGTTTACACTCTGCGCCGTATAAAACCCGCTCGGCGTGCGTGCAAGTCAATAGCGTTTGTACCCCCGAAAGTTTGCTCAATAATTTTTTTCTTCTAGGCAAATCGAGTTCGCTCATCACGTCGTCTAAAATCAGCACGGGATATTCCCCCGAAACTTCTTTAAAAATCTCCACTTCGGAAAGTTTTACGGCAAGCGCCGCCGTGCGCGTTTGCCCTTGCGAAGCATACGATTTTGCATCCTTTCCAGAAATGAAAAAGTCTATATCGTCACGGTGCGGACCGTAGGTTGTAAAGCCCAAGCGCAAATCCTTTTCCACGTTCGAAGCAAGGTTTCTATAAACGCGCACCGCAATCTCTTCTTCGCTTCCTTGGTAAGTTTTTTGCGGCTTTACTTCTAACTCTTCTGCGCCGTCGGTTAAATAGGCGTGCGCTTCTTTTGCGTACGGCGCAAGTTTTTCCAAAAACTCACGGCGTTTTTTGATGATAACGCCCGCGTAAGTTGCTAGTTGCTCGTCCCACACGCAAAGGGTATCGGCAATGAGCGAAGAATCGCGGTTTTTAAGCAAAGTGTTGCGCTGCTCTAAAATTTTGTTGTACCGAAGTAGCGCCGTGTAGTACGCCGAAGAGTTTTGTGAAATGGAAATGTTCATAAAACGGCGGCGTTCGTCCGGCCCGTCTTGAATTAGGCGCAATTCCCCGGGCGAGAAAAACACGCTGTTTAAATTCCCCATCAAATCGGCTTTTTTAGCAATTTTATTGCCGTTGATGCGAATTTCACGCTTGTTCTCGTAAATAATCGCTTCCACCGTAATTTTGCCGTATCTATTTTCCGCTTCGGCAAGAATACGGGCGTGGTCAGCGCCCACTCGAATCAGTTTTTTATCGTGACGAATTCGAAGCGACGTGCCCGTGCAAAGGTAAAACACCGCCTCAGCGCAATTCGTTTTGCCCTGTGCGTTTTTGCCGAAAAGCACGTTCAAACCTTCGTCAAAGACGAAACTTTCGCTTTCGTAGTTCCTAAAATTTTCCAAGAATAATTTTTTTATTTTCATAAACTGCAAAAAAACCGATAAAATTACTTTCTTTTCTAGCCGATTTGTATTATAATTATATCAAATAATCTAAAAAAACACAAAGATTTCACAACACTTACCGAAAAATAATTTTTTAGGCAGGAAGAAAATGGCAGAAAATACTCAAATCCGACTTTTATGGAATAACGTGCGTGAACAACTCGCGCTCCGTATTAGCACGTCCTCGTACAACACGTTTATCAGTCCGCTCAAACCGATGGATATCGTGAACAACAAACTTATTTTAAAGGCGACGAGCGAAACGGCGGCAAACGCGGTTGAACACCACGCCCAAGAACTCCGCGAAGCAATTAAAAAGTGCGGCGGCTCGCTTGGTTTAAACGATTAT
>JAFTHR010000129.1 GCA_017457345.1 Clostridia bacterium
CGTTCACGAAGACGAAATTGCCGAAACGGTGTACGTGGCAGGGAAGTATCCTATTTATTCCGTAGAAGAGCAATTACGGCGTGGATATATCACCGCCGAGCACGGGGAACGAATCGGGCTTGCGGGGGAGTTCGTCTTTGAAAAAGGGCAAGCCTTAACCACGAAAAATTTTTCTTCCCTATGTATCCGCGTGCCACACGAGATATACGGTTGCGGTAAAGAAATCTATCAAAAGTGTTTTGAAAACGGGCTAAAAAACTTGCTTATTTCTTCCCCGCCGGGACAAGGGAAAACGACCGTCCTGCGCGATTTGGCGCGTTTGATATCCGCAAACACGAAAAAGAACCTTTTAATATGCGACGAGCGCGGTGAAATAGCCGTTGGAAACTACGGCGAAACGGTAGATGCGTATTTATACGCCGATAAACAAACGGCTTTTGAGGCGGGAATACGCGCCATGCGCCCAGACGTGATTTTATGCGACGAACTTTCCGCCGAAGAATGTAGCGCCGTAAAAAGAGCAATAAACGGCGGAGTAAAGGTGATTGCAAGTGCGCATTTAGATGGGATTGATAAGGTGAAAGAGCCGTATTTAGGATTATTTGAGCGGTACGCCTTTTTAAGTACAACGGAGATTGGTAAATTGATGGGTGTATTCGATAATCATTTGCGCCGCATATAGCGGTATAAGCAGCGGAGATCGGCAATGGATAAATTGATCGTAGGGATATTAGTAGTGTGTTTTACCACCTTTTTTGGGCGTTTTCTTTCTAAAAAGTACCGCCAAAGAAAAGCGTTCTTTTTGCAATGGTCACTCTTTAACGAACGATTTTTAGGAGAAGTATCTTATTATCGTCGTCCTATTAAAGAGTTCTATGAAAAATACGTTTATCAAGGCGAATTTAACGATTTTTTGCAGAGTTTTTTAGAAAATTTATCAAACGCAGAAGGAAAGGACGTGTACGAAGGGCTCTCTTTTTTAGAGAAAGACGATATTGCCACCGTTAAAGATTATTTCCAAATGCTTGGGAAAGGGGATAGTGGTACCCAAAAAGCGTATTTTACCAGCGTTAAAAGCACGTTATCTACCCGTTTATCGGTAGCGGAAACGGATGCAAAAAAGTACGGTGATTTATATTTAAAACTCGGTTTTTTATGCGGACTTGCCTTGCTTATTGTGATCGTATAAGGAGTGTGTATGGACGTTGGCATTATCTTTAAAATGGCGGCAATCGGTATCATCATCACCGTTGTTTGTCAAATTTTAAAAAAATCCGATCGCGACGATATTGCAACGCTCGTTAGTATCGTTGGGCTCATTATCGTGTTAAGCGTTGTAGTGGGAATGATAGGGGATTTATTTAGCGAAATTAGCAACATATTTCAGTTAAACGGGTGAACGTATGAACGTTAGTTTAGAGATTATCAAAATAATCGGCGCGGGATTTATCACCGCGCTCGTCTCCATACTATTAAAACAAACGAAACCCGAACTCTCTTTCGCCGTGACGGCAACGGGCGTGATTATCATTTTAGTTTTTATCGTGGATATGCTCCAAAACACCGTTGGTGCACTCGGTGATTTGGCGGTTATGACGGGTATTAACAATACGTTATTGCGCGTTTTGCTTAAAGTGGTTGGGCTTGGGTATCTCACGGAATTTTGCGCGGGGATTTTGCAGGACTTCGGATCACCGTCTATGGCGGACAAGGTTGTTCTCGGTGGAAAAGTTGGAATTGTGCTTTTATCCTTTCCTATTTTTGATAGTTTAATTACGCTTATTCGAGGATTTTTGGAGTTGATGTAATGCAGCCCTTTCAACCGTTGTTTTTAAAAAATAACAATAAAATACATAAAAAAACAATCGTTTTATTGTTATTTATTATTTTTTGCCTTATATTTTTTCCTGTTTCTAGCGGAATAAAAGCCTTATGTAAAGATAATTTTCAAGAGGAGTTAAACGCCGGAATACAAGA
>JAFTHR010000016.1 GCA_017457345.1 Clostridia bacterium
AAATAGTACTTACCCGATTTCATTTCAACGGGATACAACCCTTCGTATTCGCAGCAATGCCCTTTCCCTAATAAAAGCGCAATCATCTCTTCCACCAAATCGTCGATATACAAAAGTTCGAGTTCTACTTTTGGATCGGAAACGGTGATCGGCAAATCGTTTGCCACGTTGTTGCAGAAGGTTGCCACCGCACTATTATAGTTTGGCCTACACCATTTCCCGAACAGGTTGGGGAAACGATAAACGCACACCTTTGCGCCCGTTCGCGCGCCGTATTTAAAGAAAAGTTCTTCTCCCGCTTTTTTGCTCTTTCCATAGTCGCCTTGCGCATAGCGGCCGATAAGCGTTGCTTGCACCGACGAAGAAAGCATAACGGGACAGGTGTTGCCCTGCTTTTCTAGTTCGGAAAGAAGGGTGGAAGCAAAGCCAAAATTGCCTTCCATAAACTCTTCTTGGTTTTGTGGACGGTTTACCCCGGCAAGATTAAACACGAAGTCTGCCTTTTTGCAATACTCGCTAAGAAGCGCGGGATCGGTATCGATATCGTATTCGTAGATCTCTTCTATACTAAGAGACGGATATCCCTTGTTTTTTCCATCACGGACGTTTTTAAGGTTTTCAACTAAGTTTCTACCAACAAACCCCTTCGCCCCGGTAATTAAAATGTTCATAGTGTTTCCTTAAATGCAATTATCCTTATACCAACGCATGTATTCTTCCAAGCCTTCTTCCAACCCAACCATAGGAGAAAACCCTAGCGTTTGTTTTACTTTGCTTATGTTTGCCTTGCAATGTTTTACGTCTGCAGGGCGTTCCGGTGCGTAAACGATTTCCGTTTGCTTCCCTGCAATTTTGATCATCTTTTGCGCAAGTTCGTTGATGGTAATACTGCTTCCACAGCCTAAATTGTAAACGTCCGTTTTCGTTGCGTTCGTAGCCCCTAAGTAGTTCGCAAGAGCCACGTCTTTTACGTTTACGAAATCTCGCGTTTGCGTTCCGTCGCCATAAATCGTAATCGGCTCGCCTGCGTAAATGCGCTTTGCAAAAATGGGAATTACGTTCCCGTATAAATCGAACCGTTGATTTACACCGTAAATGTTAAAATACCGCAAACAAACACCCGTCAATTCGGGATAAATCCCAGCATACGCAAGGATCATTTTTTCCGCCGCAAGTTTACTAACGCCATACGGAGAGTCGGCATTTTGCGGGTGGTTTTCGTCTATCGTTGGCGTGATAAGTTCGCCAAAAATTGCCGCGGACGAAGAATACACCACGCGCGGGATGTTATTTTTGCGCATAGCCTCTAACACGTTAATCGTACCGATTAAATTCGTGGAAGAGTCTAACTGCGGATTATCAATCGACTTTTGCCGGCCAACGCACGCCGCTAAGTGGAACACTACGTCTGCACCGCCTTTAAAGGACTTGTTTACAAAGTCAACGTCTCGCACGTCCCCTTTGATAAACTCCACGTCTCCGTTTTTAACGTGTTTTTCTATATTGATAAAGTGTCCGGAAGAAAGATCGTCTATTACCTTTACTTCGTAATTTTCTTGCAATAATTTTTGCACTACGTTCGATCCGATAAATCCCGATCCGCCTACCACGATTGCCTTCATATTATTTCTCCTTCTTCATTTCTTGTTGAATGTATTCAAGCGACGCAATTTTTGCTTTCGTTTCTTCTACGTTTAAAAGTTGCGTGTTGTTCGAGTTAAACTCCGTGAGCGTGTTGCGCTTAACGTCGCCTTTCTTGAAATACTTATCGTAGTTCAAGCCGCGGCTATCGCAGGGCACACGATAGAATTTCCCTAAGTCTACGGCGTTTGCACACTCTTCGTTCGTTAAAAGCGTTTCGTACATCTTTTCACCGTGACGAATCCCGATTACTTTAATGTTCTGCTTATCGTAGTTAAACAGTTCGCAAACCGCTTCCGCTTGCGTTTGAATGGTGCAAGCCGGCGCTTTTTGCACGAGAATATCTCCGCTCTTGCCGTGTTCAAAGGCAAAGAGTACAAGATC
>JAFTHR010000130.1 GCA_017457345.1 Clostridia bacterium
CGTTTCATTTTCTCTCCTTATTCCTTTCTTTTTATGAATGGTTTTATTGTACTATACCCGCCGTCCATTGTCAACCCCTTTCAGAAAAATTGCACGGTAGCGTTTTCATATTTTCACACGCGCGAGCATATAAATGGAAAAACGATTTAAGGAGCAATATGAAGCGTTCACTTTCTCTTTGGCAACTTGCAGGGCTTACTTTTACCGCCGCGCTCGGCACACTTTTTCACTTTTTGTATTTGTGGACGGACTGGCTCGTTTTCACCCCCGTTTGTGCCGTAAACGAATCCACGTGGGAGCATATGAAAATCCTGTTTTTCCCCGCCTTCTTTTTCGCGATTTTTCAAAGTTTTTTCTTCCGCGCAGATTACCCTGCTTTTTGGCGTGTAAAGGCGAAAGGGATTTTGCGCGCCACTCTGCTTATCCCCGTCCTTTTTTACGTGTATAACGGCGCGTTCGGCCCTTCTCCTGCTTGGTATAATGTTTTGACTTTTTTCGTCGCGGCAGGATATGGGTTTATCTATGAGTGGTTTGCATTAAAGCGTGACCCCGAAAAGCGCGGTTTTCCCGTGTTGTCGATCGTCTTTCTTTGCTTGGTGGCGATATTTTTCGTGGTGTTTACCTATCTTCCGCCCACCTTACCTTTGTTTTAAGACCCGCTCACGGGCGGCTACGGAATTGTATAATACACAAAAAAGCAGGGGCTTTCACTCCCCTGCTTTTTGCTTTTTATCTATGTTTTGCGTGGAAAGAAATTCCTACCGTTTCCGGACCGCAATGGCTGCCCGCCGTGGGGTTTACCACAACGATTTCTACCGGTAAATCTTCGCCGTATTCGGCTTTGAGAAGTCTTTCTATCTCTTTTGCTTGTTCGAGCGCGTCTGAGTGCCCAACGATTACTCTATGTTCCTTAATATCTTCTTGCAACGTGCGCACGTATTCGAGCATCTTCTCTACCGTTGCCTTCTTCCCTCTCGCTTTTGCCACCGAGCACATAACGCCTTCGCTCGTCATAGTCAAAATAGGGCGAATCCCCAGCAAGTTGCCCATGTTCGCGGAGAAGTTGCTCACTCTGCCGCTACGGCCGAAGAACTTCAAATCGTCGGCGTAGAAATAGACGGCGAATTTATCAATCTCGCGGTCTGCCCATTCTTTGATCTCTTCAATCGTTGCGCCTTTCTTGGCTAAATCGCCGATCTCGCACACGATATTATAACTTAAAATCGTGATGGCTTTCGTATCGATTAAATGGATTTTACGATCGGGGTACTTTTCCGCAAGTTCTTGCATGGCTAAGTTCAAAGCGTTGAACGTACCGCTCATTGCCGCAGAGAAATGCACGTATAACACGTCCTTTCCTTCTTTGAGCGTGGGTTCGAAAGTCTCCACGTATTTTACCGGCGAAAGCGCGTGCGTTTTCGGCAATACGCCGCCGCGGAGTTTATCGTAAAAAGCGTGATAGTCGAATTCTTCAAAGTCTACGTACGGGAACACTTCTTCGCCAAGTTTTTCGGAATAGGGCATGGAAATGAGTTTATAGCCGTACTCCTCCGCCACTTGGGGAGTAATGTCGGTATCGGTATCGGTGAAAAGTTGGTACATAATTTCCTCCTTTGTATATCAATTGTTTTATTATTCTATCATTCCTTTCTAAACTAAAAATAAACTATTACTAAATAATACTTAATTTTTTTAGGCGCACGCGTGCGCACGCGCGCTACACCCCTTCC
>JAFTHR010000131.1 GCA_017457345.1 Clostridia bacterium
AGTCCGGTACGGTGACGATGGACGTTGAAAAGGCTATCAAGGAAGTTAAAGCAGGTAAAGTTGAGTATAGACTTGACAAAACCGCTATCATCCATTGCCCTATCGGCAAAAAGAGTTTCGGCAAGGAAAAACTTGTTGAAAACTACACGGCTCTTATGGATGCAATCGTAAAAGCGAAACCCGCTGCAGCGAAAGGTCAATACATTAAGAGCATCACGCTTGCCTCTACGATGGGCCCTGGCGTTAAAGTAGTAGCAAAAGCGTAAAAAAGTTAAAAAATGTCCGTTAAAGGCAGTTAAAACGGTTGACTGCCTTTAATGGAAATGATATAATAAGACCATAATCGAAAGCCGTAGACGGCGAGCACCGAAAGGTTTGATGGGAAACCGCTCGCTTAGGTATAAGAGCAAACAAGGTATTTTTGCGTCCTTATGCCCTCGGCATAGGGTGTTTTTTATATCAGGCGAAATCGCTTAAAGGAGGTAATTATGTCGGCGAATTTAGAAGCGAAAAAATCAATCGTAGAAGAAATCAAAGCGAAAATTCAAGCAAGTAAATCGATCGTGTTTGCAGATTACAACAAACTCACGGTTTTAGAAGTGACCGCTTTGAGAAACAAATTCAAGGCTGCAAACTGTGAATACAAAGTGTATAAAAACACGCTTGTAAGAAAGGCTTTTGCGGAACTCGGTATCGAAGGGTTCGATAACGATTTACAAGGTTCAACTGCAACGGTTTTCTGTGTAGATGAAACGAGCGGTGCGGCAGTTTTTGCTAAAGCGGTAAAAGAAGAGCCTGCTCTTGCAGAGAAGATTTTACCTAAGTGTGCGTACCTTGAAAACAAGTATTTGGACAAGGCTGCTGTGAAAGAACTTTCGGCAATCCCTTCCAAAGAAATCCTTATTGCGAAGATGCTCGGCTGCTTGCAATCTTCTATTTCCAAGTTTGTCTATGTTTTGGATTCCATTGCAAAGGCAAAAGAAGCGGCTAACTAATTAAAAATCATAAAAAAAATCGGAGGAATAAAAAATTATGGATATTCAAAAACTCATTGAAGAAGTAAAAGGTATGTCCGTTCTTGAATTGAACGAACTCGTTAAAGCACTTGAAGCAGAATTCGGCGTAAGCGCAGCGGCTCCCGTTGCAGCAGGCGCTGTAGCAGGCGGCGCAGCAGAAGCTGCTCCCGCAGTTGAAGAAAAGACGGAATTCGACGTTGTTCTTAAAGATATCGGTCCCAACAAGATCGCTATCATCAAAGTTGTTCGTGAAGCAACCGGCCTTGGCCTTGCTGATGCGAAGAAAGCAGTTGAAGCTATGGGCGTTATCAAAGAAAACGCTCCCAAGGCAGATGCTGAAGATCTCGTTGCGAAACTTAAAGAAAACGGCGCTACCGCTGAACTCAAATAAGTTTAAAACAAAAGAAAAAGACGGCTGTTTAAAGCAGTCGTCTTTTTTCGCGCCGTTTTTGTGTAAATCGCGTAAAAAACGGCGAAAAAGTACTAAAAGTACTTGACGATTTTTAAAATAAAAGGTAAAATGAAAGGTAGCAAAACGCTCTTGGAGTATTGTTTATGTCAGTAATGCAAAAAATCAAAAAAGGGTTTTCGATAGCACTTGCTTCGCTTTCCACGGCGGTGTGCGTGCTGTCTATGTCTTCGTGTACCACGTCGAAACCCGAAGTAGAATTGAAAATATCCTTCAACGGAACGAATTATACCCTTGAATACACGTTATTCCGTAAAATTGCGCCTGCAACGGTATCGCATTTCTTGGCTCTTGCCGACGCTGATTATTACGACGGGCTCTGCGTGCACGATTTCTCTTCTAGCAAATGGGTGACGGGCGGTTATTCGTATGCAAACGGAAAACTCGTAGAAAAGGATTATTTCGCAGCGGTACAAGGCATTGAACTTACGAACACCGTGTGGTACGACGCGGCAAAAACAGAGCCTACCTATACCGTGTACGGTGAATTTAAAAATAACGATTTCGAAGTAGAAAACGGTGCGCTCAATCAATCGTTCGGCTCGCTTACTATGTACTACGAAGATAAGTTGGATGGAAACGACGACTTGGTTGACCAAAAAGTGACCGTATTGAGAAACGACGGAAAAGGGGACGCAAAGAAACTTTATGCGTACAATTCGGCAACGTCGCAATTCTATATCTCAATGTCTACGAACTCGTCTAGCCCCTCAGGTTATTGCACCTTTGCACTTTTGAAAGAAGAATCCACGGCAACGTTGCAAAGCCTTCAACAAGCGGTGCTCGATTATATTGCAGAAGTTTATGGGGATGAAGCAACGGCGGAAGAAGAGTTTGCGCCTGCAACCGAAGTGTATATCCACGCAAACGATAAGTACGCTTCCGAACGAGAAGTAGAGTACTGGGTGCCCCAAAAACCTATCGTGATTGAACAAGTGAACGTTAAGAAATGGTAAAAACAAAAAACGCTTTGAAGCATCAAAGCGTTTTTTGTTTTCTAAAAGGTCATTGTTTTGGGTTTACTTTTTCAACTGCAATAAAGAACCGTGCTCTTCTACGTCTATGAAGGTAGCCCGTTCCTTTTCAGGGCTTTCAGGTTGATGAATGCTCATCTTTCTATTCCCGTCAAAGTCGGTAAAAAACATAGCGTGTCCACCGTTTTCATTAAATAAAGGTTCGTCTAAATGCCGCCAAGGCCCTTTCACGTTCCCGCTTTCGGATACCGCGCCAAGCACAACGTAGTTCCAATTTAACATAGGCGACCAAGTGAGATAGAGAGATCCGTTTTTGAGTTTTTGCACGAAGGGCGCATCTGAGCCAAAGCGCAGGATTTTTTCGTTGATCCGATTTGGCGCTGCCGCGGACAGGGGCACTTCGTTAGAAGAGAAGAGTTTAAAAGGTTCTCCTGCAAGCCCCGATAAATCCTTCTTTGCTTCCGCTGCCCAAATTTCGCCCACGTAATAGTCCTTTTCAGGGATATAATTTCCGGGCCAATCACGTGAATAAAGGATATAAGGCGTGCCGTCTTGCACGAACAGCGTTGCGTCGATAGCCTGTTGATAAGGGGGTGTAATCGGCGCGTTGACAACGGGTACGTATTTACCGAACACCGTGTCGCAAACGGCAACTTGTGTGCCGCGCACGCCGTTTTTTCCGAGCAGGGAAACGAACAAATAGAATTTGCCCAGGTAGCGGTGGATTTCAGCCGCCCACGTATCTACTTTTGCCCAACTATCTTCTTCTATGCGGAAGATTTCGCCAAGTTCTTCCCAGTTTTCCAAATCATCGCTTTGGTACATGGGTAAGGAGGTATCGCCGCCCGAACCGCACATATAGTATTTTCCTTCCCAAGGGATAATAAAGGGATCACGAATTCTTAAATCTTGCCTTTTCACGTTTGCTTATTTCTCCTTATTCTTACGGTAAAAACCTAACAGTATTATTCTACCATAGTTGAACGAAAAAAGCAACGGAAATTCTTAAAAAGAATAGGTGAAAAGAAAACATTTTTTACCCTTTTAGATCGGTAATTTTTTCTTCCTGAATTTCAACCGTGAACGGTTTTACTTCGTATAGCCGTTCGCTTTTTTTATAAACCAAGTGGCAAACGTTTTCCTTTTCGGTGGGTAAAACGGCTTCAAACGCGCCCAAAAACTTTTTTACGAAGGTAGACTTAGATTTGAGTTCTTCTCCCAAAAAACGGCTATAATCTGCGCCGATTAGCACGCTTTCAAAAAAGGCGTAAGCAAGCAAACCGTGCGGGGAAGAGCCGTCTTCTTGCGGGTTTAAGAGCAAGGAAAAGTTGGTGCGATTCGCGCCTGTTTCAAACAACTGAGATTCTACTGTCGCTCGGCTTGTTCGGCGATCTAGTCAAGGCAAAACGGCGGTTAAAGTATCGCTTTGGAAAGAGTATTCAAGCACTTTCTCGTCAAGAACGAGATCTCCCGTTTTGGTAAGGGCGAGTAGCTGATTCGGTGTTTCTAAAAAGAATAAACCGCCGTGGAAAGAAAGTTCACAATTTGCAAAACAAGGGGGCAGGGAACGAACGAAGAAACCAAGAGCCGATTGCAGGGAAACCTGTACTTCCCCTTGCGAAAACACCGTAATGAGTGTGTCATCAAAGGTTTTTTGCACGTGCGGGCGCAAAACGGAGTCGCTTGGCGGAAACCTTTTCACGTAAAGAGCCACGGCGTTTGGCAACAGGTAAACTTCGCAGTTTTCAGGTGGGCAAAAGCGTATGTTTTCGTTGATAAAAAAGCAAACGGGTTGTGCGCCGCAAGGAATAAATTCCGCAAAGATATTGTCTTTGGGGGTGAGGTCGATAAATCGTTCAAAATCGTTCACCGTGCCGAAATACGCGCCGCTAAGTTTTAGTGCGCAGGGCGAAGAAGAAAGGAAATAAAATCTCATATTCCATTGTATTCTTTTTCTTTTTTTTCAATGTATAAAAGCAAAAAAATATGTTAATAATTTTTTCAAAGTAAGAGCCGAGTAGCGGCTTTAACGGAGGTGAATTATGAACAAAATCAACGGTTATACCGAAGAGGAAGCAAGAGAGTTAGTAGAGTACATTAAGGACGGCAAAAAAAAGGGCAAAACGCTCACGTATCTTTTTGCGGCGTACGGCGCGTCACACGGGCGAGCAAAGGGTAGCGTGCGCAACTATTATTACGCGCTTATGAAAAACCCCACGAACGATCAACGGATTGTGGAAATGCTCAGCGGATCGCAACTTTCCGTGGAGAAAATCCGTGAGTTCACGGAAGAAGAAACTACGGAAGTGCTCCGCAACATTTTAAAGGAAAAAAGCAAAGGCATTTCCGTTCGCCGTGCCATTTGCAACCTTTCGGCGGGAGACGATAAACTAATGCTCCGTTTACAAAACAAATACCGAAACACTCTTAAAAAAGAGCCGCACCGTATTGCGGAAATTGCAAGCGAACTAGGCTTAGAGCGTTCGGTAAAAGGGTTAGGGGAAAGCGGTGCAACGCGCACGCAACGGGTGCAAAGCGACATTTTGCAACGCCGCTTGGAAAACGAAATCAATTCGCTCTACGATCGGTTAACGAAAGCCTTGAAAGCAGAGAACGAGCGTTTGCGTAGCGAAAACGCTTCGCTCAAGCAAGAAAACGAACGGATGAAAAAAGCAACGTTCTAAAAAAGAAAAACCGCCGTTTGGCGGTTTTCGTTTAAGCACGTTTGCGTTTCTTTTCGGCTTTTTCGTCGTTAGAATTAGGCAAAGATTCGTCGATTTTTTTTAATTTCTCGTCGATAATTTCGTCGAGACGATCTTTCACTTCGTCCTGCCCTTTTTTCACGAGCATACGCACTTTATAACTGTTCGCCACGGCAAGAGCGCCTGCCATTGCGCCGAGCACAACGCCTATCGTAAACTTTTCCATATTGACCTCCTTGGAACGATTGTCTAAAGACAGTATGTGAAAAAACAAGGAGAATATACGCGTTTTGTTGACAAACGGGAAAAAGGGTGGTATAATTAAAATATGTTAGGCAAAAGAGCAATCGCGTTCGATATCGGCAACAAACGAATCGGCGTTGCGGTAAGCGACCCGTTCAATGAATACGCAATCCCTTGCGAAACGTATTTCCGTACTCGTTCTATGCAAGAAGACGTGCGCGCGCTTTTAAAAATAGCGCAAAGCAAAGGCGTTTCGGTGATTGTGTGCGGATTGCCTGTGAATTACGACGGGACGGAGAGTATCCAAACGATTAGAACGCAAGAGTTTATTAACGCGCTTTCGGCTTCGACCGACCTACCGATTGAAACGGAGGACGAACGTTTTACCACCATGCAGGCACGGGAAACGCAAATAATGGGCGGCGTAAAGCGGGATGAAAGAAAAAAGACGGTAGATTCGATTGCGGCTTCCTACATTTTAGAAAGTTATTTATGCCGCCAAAAAGAGCGTGAACGCAGGGCGGCGCGGGAGAACGAAGAAAAAGGAGAAGAAGAAAATGTCGATTGAAAAGAACGAAGAGTACCAAGATGAAAATTTATTGACGCTCGAAGACGACGATGGCAACGAATACGCCTTTTATCATATAGGCACGATTGAGTACAAAGGCGAGTGGTATTGTTTCTTCCAAAAAGCCGAACCGGAAACGGAGGAAGAAGAGGACGAAGTTGCCGTATTCCACCTTGTAGGCGAAGGGGAAGACCAACGCTTGGAAGTGATTGAAGACGACGAATTGATGGACGAAGTGTTCGCAGAGTTTTGCAATCAATACGAAGATTTCGAAGATGCCGACGAAGCAGATCGCTTAGACAACTAAAAATTAATTCAAAAAGAG
>JAFTHR010000132.1 GCA_017457345.1 Clostridia bacterium
CCCGTTGAGCCTTTTGCAATCGTTACGGTTTGCGTTGCGCCGCTCAAATCCGTTCCCGTCCAACCTGCAAACGTATAGCCTTCACGCGTGGGATTTACAAGCGTAATGCTATCCGTGGTAATCGTGTAAGTTACGGGGTTTGCCGTTGCTACGCTACCACCCGCTAAATCGTACGAAATAGTGTATTCAACAAGATCCCAGTTCGCCGTATACGAGCGATCACCCGTAGAGCCTTTAGGGATCGTCACGTTCATTGTTTTATCGGTCAAGCCCGTTCCCGTCCAACCTGCAAACGTATAACCTTCACGCGTAGGATTTACAAGCGTGATAGTTTCCGTGGTCACCTGGTAAACGGCAGGGTTGCCGCTTACTTCACCGCCCGCTAAATCGTAAGCAATCGTGAAACCTTCCGTAATCCACGTTGCCGTGTACGTTCTGGCGCCCGTTGAGCCTTTTGCAATCGTTACGGTTTGCGTTGCGCCGCTCAAACCCGTTCCCGTCCAACCTGCAAATACGTAGCCTGCCTTGGTGGGATTCGTCAAAGTGAACGTATCCGTTTCAATCGTGTATTTGGTCGGATTCGCCGTCGATACCGTACCACCTGCTAAATCGTAGGCGATTGCGTATTCGTTAACCGTCCACGTTGCCGTGTACGTTCTGGGGCCCGTTGAACCTTTTTGAATCGTAAGCGTTTGTACGGCAGAGGTCAAACCAGTTCCCGTCCAGCCTGCAAACGTGTAGCCCGTACGACTGGGATTCTCCACCGTGAAGGTGTCCGTTTCAATCGTGTACTCGCTCGGATACGTTGCGTTTACGTCGCCGCCAGCAAAGTCAAAGGTGATAGCGTATTCTTCCGCCGCCCACGTTGCCACGTACGAACGATCTCCCGTTGAGCCTTTTGCAATCGTTACGGTTTGCGTTGCGCCGCTCAAATCCGTTCCCGTCCAACCCGTGAACGTATATCCTTCACGCGTAGGATTTACGAGCGTGATATCATCCGTTGCAACCGTGTAGATTGTTGGGTTCGCCGTTGCCACGCTGCCACCCGCTAAATCGTACGTGATATCATATTCAACCGCTTTCCAAACCGCCGTGACGGTAATTTCGCCGTGCGAGCCAAGCGCAATGCCTTCCGCCTTTACTCCGTTAATTCTCCAGTCCACGAATTCGTAATGTTCGGGGGCAGTAGGCGCTTCAAACGTAATTTCGCTCTCTACCGTATACTTCGTGGGATTTTCGGTATCGTTCGTACCTTCACCGAGCACGTAAGTGATATCGTACTCTACCGGTACCCAAACGGCGTAAAGGGTGCAACCGCCGTTCTCGATCATAGTATATTCTTGTTGATCTGTATAAACCACTTCACCGTTTGCTTGGGTAGCCCAACCCGCAAACGAATAATAATCGCGCGTGAACCCGTTTGCCGTTAACGCTTCACTTGCGCCAACGCTAATTTGTATAGGCGCGGTAAAACCACCCGTTGCACCGTTGCCGTCAAACGATACGGTGTTCTCGTTCTTTATCCATTTAG
>JAFTHR010000133.1 GCA_017457345.1 Clostridia bacterium
ACCGAAAAAATTCGTTGTAAACACGCGAAAAAGGAGTTTATTATGTCGAAAACGGTAGTCATTGGAATGAGCGGTGGCGTAGACAGTTCTGTTGCCGCCCTGCTTCTAAAACAACAAGGCTATAACGTGATCGGTTTGTATATGATGAACTGGGAGGAAACGGACGAGAACGGCTGCTGCACCGCTGAGGACGATTATGCCGACGTGCGCCGTGTTTGCTCTCTTATCGACATCCCGTACTACACGGTAAACTTCGCCAAGGAATATATGGATCGCGTGTTCTCCTATTTCCTTGCCGAATACAAAGCAGGTAGAACGCCGAATCCAGACGTTCTTTGCAACCGCGAAATTAAGTTCGGCCCGTTCTTAGAAGAAGCAAAACGATTGGGCGCGGACTATATCGCCACGGGGCACTACTGCAAAATTTCGCACGAACACGGCGTACATCTTTTGCAAAAAGCCGCCGATCAAAACAAAGACCAAACGTACTTTTTAAATCAACTCTCTCAAGCGCAACTTGCAAACGTTCTTTTCCCCTTGCAAGATATGCAAAAACCCGAAATTCGAAAAATCGCTTTGGATTACGGGCTTGCCACCGCTAAGAAAAAGGACAGTACAGGGATTTGTTTTATCGGTGAACGCAATTTTAGAAAATTTTTAAGCACGTACCTGCCTGCCTCAAAAGGCAAAATATGCGATCTTTCCGGGAAAGAAGTGGGCGAACATTTCGGCTTGATGTACTACACGCTCGGTCAACGCAAAGGCTTGGAACTTGGCGGTATCAAAGGCGAAGAATCCCAAGGCAGATGGTTCGTGGTGAAAAAGGATTTACAAAATAACGTTCTCTACGTTTCCCACGGAGACGAATCCCCCCTCTACTCCAAATCCTGCGAAGTGAGCGGGTTCAATTGGATTCCCACGAAACCGAAAGAACAGTCGTTTGCCTGCAAAGCAAAATTCCGCTATCGCCAACCGGATCAAGACGTGTTTGTCACCATGAAACCAGACGGCGGTTTACACGTTGACTTTGCCGAAAAGCAACGCGCCGTGACCGAAGGGCAATACGCCGTTTTATATAGCGGAATCAACTGCTTAGGCGGTGGCGTGATTGAAAGCGCCGAGTACTGATTTTTAAAGCGCATACGTTTTTTTAACTACACACTTGACTTTTTCGCTAGAATATATTACAATAGACTTAGACTTAACTTTTAGAGGAGATTATGGAACAACACTTACTTTCCAAGTACAACGAACAGGACTTTTTGCTTAGCGAATCTTCCACGCCTTTGAGCGAGGCGGATTGCTTAGCGTGCTGTGCCGACTGCGAGTGTTGCGACTGTTGCGACTCCTGCTCCGATTGCTACGACGGATGTTGCCTTTGCCAAGGCTGTGAATGTTGTAGCAACGCATTTGAGTGCTGCGATTACGACTGCACCTTGTACTCCTTATGCTGTTGCGAAGCCTGCTGGGATTGCCAAGACTAACACCCTTCAAAAAGCCCTTAATGCCGCCCAAAAAGGGCGGTTCAACTTTTACCGAGGTATTTTATGAAAAACAAATTTTTACGTTTTATGGTAGGTTTATTCGTTGCTATTAGTAGCGCCACTCTTTTATTCGGCTGCAACGCACCGAGTGATCCCGCAAAGCCGAACTATAACGCGGACGTTCAAGTTGTTGCGCCCCAAAACATAACCGCTGAACATTTTGTTGCGGAAGAAGGCACAACTTACTATACGTCCCCCGGATTTTCCTTGTGGATGGAAGTAAACGGTGCTTTTTTAAAAATGGACTACTTCTCTCTTGAAGGAAACAAACGCGTTTACGACAATCTTTATTTTTACGTTGGCGATTATTTCTATATCGTAGACGACGATTACGAAGACTTATACGCTTCTTTGGGCGACAGTTCAGACGTGGAATTTGCCGAAGAAGAAAAAGAACAGGGCTACGACATTCAAATTAACGTGAAAAAAGAGGGAATCTATAAACTGATTTTCGACGTTGATACCCTTAAATTCGATATGGAATACAAAGCGGCGATTGAAACGCCTAGATACTATTCCATTAAAAATTGCCAACTTTATACCCCTACAACCCAATGGGTTTCTATGGACGTTAATCCCGCGAATGCAGACGAATTCGTTCTACACAATTTTAGTATTCCCGTAAACGAATCCCTTTCCTTCCAAAACCCCTCGCACACAAGCCTTTATAAAGTGACGCTCGACGAACCCTGTGATGGACGGTACGGCTCGTATGCACACCCTATCTTGACCGTTAACGTTGGTGGCAACTATAACGTTTACGTTAACGCCAAAACGTACGTTGTTCGCCTGGAACTTCTTAACCCCGAAACGGCTACGTATAGCCTAGTGCATTACAACGGCACGGATTTTATCACGTTAGAGCCTTACGATACAAGTGTTCCGTACGTTTTCCACCATCGAATCGTTGTGGACACGAACTATACCACAAGTTTACCGAACTTCTACACGGAGAAATACAGAACTTATCGCTTAACCGTTGTGGACACGGCAGACCTTTTAATAAGCGGCAGCAAAAACCACTACTTCAAAAACGTTGGCACGTACGATTTGATTATTAACTTAAAGACGTTTGAAATCACCGCTGAATTACTACCTGAGTAATGAATTTATTATAAGGACGTTATAAAAGACTAACGAACAATCGTTAGTCTTTTAATTTTTAAAATAATATCTTTTTTAGTTAATGATAGATAACGTTGCAGATTTTACTGAAGTATTCCGCACCATATAGTAAAAGGTTTTTGTTTCACCAGAATTTAGCCAAGTAGAATCGACGGCATACGTCCAATCCGTATCTACTGTTGTGCCATATTTATCTTTAAAAACAGCCTTAACCTTAACGTATCGATACATTGTGGCATTCCCGTATAAACTGCTTACGTTTTTAATACTGCAATAAACGTACGTATAATTTCCGCTTGTTTCTATTTTGGTCACTTTTAAAGAAAGACCTATGCTTTCGTCTACCGTAGAACTATATCCACCCGTAGAACTATATCCGCCCGTAGAACTATAACTTGATTCATTATTTGAATTATTTTTAGAATCTGCGAATCCCCATATTGAACAACCTAAGCAAGCAATTGCTAAAATGATATGTAATACTCTCTTCGCTTGCGTTGCGGGAAAAACACCAATCTTAAATATAAAGTTTAATATACACCTTACAATAAAACCAAGCAAACCTATTATCATAAGAACGATACTTATCGTAGCGAGTACTTTTGTAAAATCGTATCCATCAAATAAGTACACTCTACCATAACTAATTAAACCGATCAATACGATTCCAAGAAACAATACTACGCCTATGATTCCAGCAATAGTTGCCCAAAAACAAAACTTTTGTGCCACTTTCGTAAATTTCCCAGCCCCCGTTTTTTCTTCTTTTGGAGAAATATCGTTTTCGTTATTATTCGCACTTGAAGTTATTGCATTATCAATCTGTTTAGTCCCGCATTTAGGGCAAAATAGCGCATTCGCGTTTATCTTTTCTCCACAATTTCTGCAAAACATTTCCAACTCCTTTAAGGCACTTTAATTTCCTTTTAACTTTTTGTTCACTTCATCAATATCAAAAGATTCGGTATCGCTATATGCAGGACCTGCTCCAACAATAGAATTACTAATGGTTCTAGTCATATCCGTATACTCGATTTCGCCAGAATCAGTATGGTACGTCCCGCAAAAATACATAGTATACGAATTTACGGTCACCTTAAACGTTGCAAAATAATCGCCATTCTCTTCTTCCTTCAAACGTCCAGATTTTAACTTTATATTCGAAGGCTCTTCGTCATAGTCTTCTGCCACGTAGCATATCATTTTGTACGCAATTTCTTCTTTGCTGGGTTTATTACAACCAACAACACACGAAACACATAAAACCAACAATAATACAGATAAAACAACTCTAACAACTTTTTTCATTTTTTCTCTCCTAATTTTTATTTTTTCATAAGTTTGTTTTCGTTTTTACATTAAAGCATAAGCATTACCCCATTTTATTTACCTCCAAAAAAAAGTGCGCCTACCAAAGTAAGCGCACAAAAACGCAGACTCCGATAGTCGCCAAACTAACTTTACGCAAAAGGGTGTAACCACAATAGCACAAGTAGAATCTGCATTTTATCAAATTCAATAGTACTATTGTGTCAAAAAATAGATATAATATCCCTATAAAAGAGAAAATTACACCACAAATTGCGTTATTTAGTTAGTTTGGCATAATCATTATAACACATAAAAAAATTATTAACAAGCGTTTTTAGAAAAAAAAAGACTTGGCTCGCAAAAAGCCAAATCTTCTAAACAATTAATTTCAATCCTAATTTATTTTTTAAATCCTATTAATTCAATGCGTCGGGCGCGTTGAAAGAAGTTGCCTCTCTATCTTCGGGGAACATAGTTCCTGCGGGAATAACGGGCAAAATTAAGGGGTTTACGAACGCGTTTGCCGTGAGTGCGGAAACTGCGCTACGAAGGTAAGGGTACACGATTTCCGTCATGGAAATTGCAAGGATTTGTCTATCTTCGTCCGTATTCACGTCCTCTGCTTCAAAAATGCCCACAAGGCGAGCCGTTAAGTTAAAAGGCTTGGGGCTATCTTCGGTCGATTGCACCTTCACTTCAAGCGTGACAAAATGCAATTTATCGTTTTCTTTCACCGTTCTAATGGTACGGGAAAATTGCGGCTTAATTTCAAACTTCGTGTTCGGATCCATCTTTACGCGGTTGATGGAATAGGACAATTCTTCTGCGGTAATACCTCTTAATGCATATTTCATAAAAACACCTCTCTATTTGTTCTGCGTTTATTTTACCACGCAATTTCTTTCTTGTCAACCGCAAAAAACAATTTCCTCGCCGTTTCAAAGATCATATTTATATATAAACGGTATTTTCTCTCCGTAAACGAATAGAGCGAAACTTTTTCCAAAAAGTTTCGCTCTTATATTTTTTATTCGTGGAACGCAGGCAACCAATCCCCGTGTGCGGCAATTAAATCGTCGCAAAGGTTTTTGATTTCGTCCATCGTTAACTGATCGCGCGTGTGCGGATCAAGATACGCCGCCATATAAATATACTTCTTTTCGAGCGTTTCCGCCGCTTTTATTACCATATTGTGCACGGCAATATGCGTCATATTCAAGCCCGCAAGTTGATCGGGCAAATCCCCCACCACGCAAGGCGTTAAGCCGTTTCCATCCACTAAAATAGGCACTTCCACGCAAGCGTTTTTCGGCAAATTCGTAATGAGCCCGTTATTTTGCACGTTGCCGTAGAGTTTAAACGGCACGTTCGTTTCGCACGCTTCGATAATTCTAGAAGCGTATTCGCTGGATCGCGTATGCTGAATGCCTTCTTCCGTTTTTAACTGCTCGCGTTGCTTTTCCCACTTAGCAATTTGGTCTACGCAACGGCGCGGATACTCGTCAAGCGGAACGTTAAATCTTTCTATGAGTTCGGGATGATCCTTCTTAATAAAGTACGGATGATACTCCGCGGTGTGTTCGCTGCTTTCGGTGTTATAATAACCGAATCTGTTCATCATTTCTAAACGCACCAAATCCCACTTGGGCTTCACTTCGTTAAACCGTTTTTTAAACAGGGGATACAAATCGTTTCCGTCTTTATCTTCCACTTTCAAAAGCCAAGCCATGTGGTTGATGCCCGCCACCAAATAGTTCGCGTTTTCTAACTCTTTCAGTTTTAAATCGTTATTCACGGCGCGCAGTACCACTTGGCAAGAATGGCAAAGCCCCACGGTGCGGATTTTGGTATTCCGTTGCATATACCCCGATAAAATACTCATAGGGTTCGTATAGTTCAAAAGCAACGCACCAGGGCACACTTTTTCCATTACGTCCGCATACTTTTTCATCACCGGAATCGTTCGCAAAGCGCGGAAAATCCCGCCGATCCCCAGCGTATCGCCGATCGTTTGGCGAAGCCCGTATTTCTTCGGCACTTCAAAATCGGTGACGGTACAAGGCTCGTATCCGCCTACCTGTATGGCGTTTATCACGTACTTTGCGCCTGAAAAAGCCGCTTCGGTTTCCTTTTCGCTCGTTGCCAAGTATTTTTTGACCACGGCGGAAGGCTTATACCGATCGCGCATTGCGCTTACCAAACAAAAAGATTCTTCTAAACGCTTTTCATCCACGTCTAAAAGCGCTACTTCTAACTCCGGCAAATTTTCCGCAAGTAAACAATCCCCTATCACGTTTTTACAAAAAACCGTACTTCCTGCACCGATAAAAGTAATTTTCATTTTCTCTCCTTATTTTTTTCTATTATTTTAATTCGTTTTCAAAATACGCTCGCGACCACGCTTGTTTGCCTTGCTTATCCGTAACCGTTACGCGGAGAAAAGACGGGCTCTTTTCCGGATATTTTTCGTTCTGCTTTAAAAAGGACGAAATATCGAATTCCGCTTCCGTTATTTCTTCTCCCCTTGTACCGTACACAAGTCTACGTTCCGAATTCACCATAATTTCGCTCGCCGCGCTACAACGCACGCACAGTTTCGCCCCGTCTAACGAAATCTCTTCGATCTTTGGACCGGTAGACGAATATAAATCTCCCTTTTCCATTGCCGAAAGCACTTTTTTATATTCCAAACTTTCCGCTTCGATCATACAAAATCCACCGAACATTTGCTCGCCGTGCGCGTCGTCGGTAGCCAATGGTAAAACGTGCTCGCCGCGGCGAAGCAATGTTACGAACGGAACAACGGTATCCGGATACCCCATCACCGCCGATAAATGGTTATATACTTCCACACCCCAAAGTCCTTTGAGATCTGCATAGTCTTCATGTTCTTGTTGCGACCAAACGGGATGATTATAGGAAACCAAGAAGCCCGCTTCGTTTGCTTTTTCAATCATGTCGTTAATTTGTTCCACGGAATACGCAAGGGGATAGTCCACCTTTCTCATTTCATCCGTCACGTACGCACGAGTATGTTCCATCCAAACGTTTTTTTCCGTAAAACACGGGCAAACCACGGCGTTCTTATCTTTGGCGAAATAATTTAAATGATAGGTCTTTACAAACTCAAACTCGCCGATTTTTTCCCTTTTATTCACCGAGCCTTCGTACGAAGTGATGGCTAAAAAATTCTCGTCGGAAAGGTCGTTATGGGAAAGGATCACTTCGTGATCGGTATAGGCAACAATCGAATATCCCTGCTCCATATAACGTTTTTTTACTTCTTCGGGAGAAAGTTGCCCGTCGGATATGGTGGTGTGCATATGCAAATTCGCCTTGTAAAAATTACCCTTACCGCCAAGTAAATACTTCTTCATCTTTCACTCCTTTTTTTGCTCTAAAATCGAACGAAACCAAAAAATCGGCTGCTTATTCAACGTTCGCTTAAACGCGGTTTTTTTTGCCGTTTTTCGTCTTTCTATCAATAAAGACGGCGCACGATTTGCTCGCACGTCCGTCTTTCATTTTTTACAACTTAATTTTTACCGTTTTGCCCTTGTGTAAACGGGATTCTTCGGCAGCAAAACTCATTAAATGGCTCTCCACCGAAACGTCAAGATAAGTCACCCCAACGGCAGGTTCGCCGTTAAGCGTTTTATATAACCCTTCCATCATATAGAAATCTCCACCTGCGTGCCCGCCGACGTTCGCCTGCGACAAGTCGATAGGCACTTGCTCTACTTTCCCGCCGAAATAACGAATTTCTAATTTGCCTTCTTCTACCACACCCACGAGTTCGGCTTTCGTGCCGTGCACTTTCAAATCTCGATAAATCGTATTCGAAAATGCCGTCATAGTATGCGTTGCCGTTTTCCCGTTTTCGAACTGCAAAATGGTCACTTCATGGTCTACCACGTCGTTATCGCAACGGTACACGCAGCGGTCGTATTGCGTTTTCGGCAAATCCGCTAAAATGTTTTCTTCGGTAAGTTCTTTGGTGGTAAAATATCCCGCCATCCACTTTTTATTTTCGCTCGTGTAAATTGTTTGCGCCTTATAAATACAATCGGTGCAAGGGCAATCGGAACAATATGCCGTGCTCCCTTCCGGCGCGTTCGCGGCGTTGAAATGGTACAGCCCGCCTTGAGAGTTTACCGAAAGGCAGGTTTCATCCATTAAGTAGCGCAAAATATCCATATCGTGGCAACATTTTGCCAAAATCATAGGGCTAGACTCTTTTTTGTTGCGCCAAGGACCGCGCACGAAACTATGTGCTTGGTGGTAATACCCCACGTTCTCACTTGCGTTAATCGTTACGATTTCACCAAGTTTTCCACTCTCGATAATACGCTTTACCGTGGAATAGAACGGCGTGTAGCGAAGCACGTGGCATACCACTACTTTTTTACCGTATTTCAAACTTGCGCGATAAATATCTAAACAATCCTTTTTATTATTCGAGATCGGCTTTTCCAGGAGCAAATCGTATCCTCCTTTCATCATAGCAATCGCGTGCTCTTTATGGTCGGCGTCCTGCGTGGCAACCGCAACTACGTCCGCATGGATTTGTTGTGCCAAAAAGTCTTTATAATTTTCAAAAATCAAGGTCTCGGGATATTCCACCTTTGCCTTTTCCCGGCGATTCGCGTCCGTTTCAATAATTGCAACAAGTTCGAATTCTTCGGGGTATTTTTTTGCGTACTGCGCGTAGATGCCACCGCGTTGACCTAACCCGAAAACAACTAATTTTTTCTTACCCATTTCTTTCTCCGCTATGTTTTTGTGGCGCTTGCGCCACTATACTGCTATATTATACCAAATCCCACCCTCGATTACAAGCCTTTTTTGTGAAAAAACACAAAAAATCTCACCGCCCGTTTTACGAGCGGCGAGACTGAAATATATTGGAGGTTTCGTGTAGTCCATTTAGTATTATTGAGCAAAGCGCACATCCCAAACGCCGCACGCTTTCCCACCGTAGTTTCGCTACGTTTATTTTATTATACCAAAAACGGACAAGCGCCGTCAATAGCGGTTTTTCCTTTTTTTGTCATAAAAAACCACGCACTTTTCCTTATTTCAAATACGAAGTGGCAATCCTTTCATTTTGAATTTGGCGCTCTTGATAAGTTTCCGCCGTCTTTCCCACAATCAGGGCGCAGCAGGGAATCATCCCTTCGGGTAAGGACAAGCGTTCCAGCAAATCCGCTCTTTTATTCAACACGCGGATTGCACCCCATATATGGCACGCACCCACGCCAAGTTCCACCGCCGTAAGCGCCATATTTTGCGCTATAATTGCCGCGTTGGAATAGTTTACGTTATCTTGCGGCGGCTCGTTGATTTGCGAAGAAATTAAAATCATTGTGGGCGCGCCGTACAAAGGGTGAGAAGAAGGATTGCCGTTTGCTTCCGCCGTCGCTCTATCTAAATCGGCTAAAAATTCTTTTTGCGTAATAACGCAAAGGTGCAACGTATCGTACCGTGCCCGACCCACGGGTGCGGCGTATGCCGATTTTAAAAGTTCGGCAAGTTCCCCTTGCGAAACGGGCTCGCCCGTATAACTGCGAATCGTTCTTCTTTGATAGATCGTTTTCATTCCTTTCTCCTTTTTTCTAGTTTTATACACGTACGCGTACACGGCAACGGAAAGCAGCGCACACAAAAGCCCTACCGCCAAGCCGCACTTCATTCCAAGCGTTTCCGAAGTCAATCCAAGTTCGCTTGCCCAAGCAGGCAACGCCGAAGCCGAAACAACGTCCGTAATCGCACCCACGAGTTGGGGCGCAACTGAAGCGCCTAAGTCTCCGCCCGCCGCCATCATAGCGAACACGAACACGCTTCCACTCACGCGGGAAGACGCCACCACGAGCGTTCCCGGCCAAAGCATAGAAACGCAAAAACCCGTAAGCGCACACGCCGCCAAACCAAGCCAACTCACGTTCGTAAACACCGCTATCGCATAACAACACGCCGCGCCGATCCCGCCTAAAAGCAGCACCTTTTCCACGTTCTTTCCACGGCTAGCGTACAGCGTTCTACCGAGCCCGAGCGAAGTGGCAAATAGTGCCACGCCGAGCACGTCGCCAATCACCTTATCGAGCCCAAGCGCACGCTCTAAATAACTAGAACTCCATTGTGCCATGGTCACTTCGGTAGCGCCACCCACGAACATAGCGAACACGCACACCCAAAGCCCTTTGCTCTTTAACAGGGGCAGAATATTGCTTGCTCGCTCCGGCTTTTCCATTTCAGGAAGTTCCGCCCTTGCAAAAACGAGCGCAGCCACCACGGGCACAACCAAAACGGCAACCACTAAAAACTGCCAGTTTTCTTCTCCAACCAAGAACAAAAACAACGTTGCAAACACCACGAACGCCACCACGCCCCAAGCGTAAGTAGAATGGAGTTTACTCATCTCTCTTTCGGGATTATCGGCAGGCAGGGCAGCAATTACGGGGCTAATGAGCACTTCGTTTAACCCGCTCGCCGCCGAAAACACGAGCGTGCCGAGCGCAATCCCTAAATAGGGCACGCTTGGGAATAAAACGGGTGCAAGCGCGTAGAGCACGAACCCTACCGACGCAATCACGGGCGTACTTTTCACCGCAAGCGTGATATTGAATTTATGCGAGAAAAAGGAGAAAATCCAGTCCACGCAAAATTGTGTGACGAAGTTAATTAAAACAAGCGCACCCAACAACGAATAGGAAAAACCGTATAGGTTGCGGAACGGAATAAATAAGATAGGGGAAAGATGCGCCACAATAGACATTGTGACGTTCGTTATATAACACCCCATCCGCACGCGCTTTTCGTTTGCAGACATAATACTTCTCCGTTTTTTTAGTACTCTAATTTAAACAAATCGAACCCGCCCGGCTCTAACCAAACGCCTGCTTCCACGGCGTGCTTGCCGCGCACGAAGTAGGCGTCCCAGTGCGACTTTTCAAAGTCCACCGTTTGATCGTTATACAACCGCCAAACCTTTTTTACGTTGCCGTTTAAAACTAAATGGAAACGATCGGAATTATCGTACGAGTTGTTGAAAATCATCACGAATTTTTCGCCTTTCTCGTTTTCAAAAATACTCAAAAGACCGGGCGTTCCGTTTAAGGATTGCGCCCCTGCAATCCCCAACTCTTCCATCACAGGAATATCCACGCGGAAGAACCCGTAGCCGCCGTATTCCTTGCCGATACAAAACGTATCTAAGTGTTTAGACGTGTTGATGATTTTTCCATAATCCCACAAGAACCGCTTATGCAGACGCGCCATATCGCCGTACGTTTGCGTTTCTTTCCCGAATTCGTCTATCGCCGCGCCGCGGTAATTGTTATAGCGGTAGTTATTATAGAATGTGAACCAGAACACGCCGCTGCAACCGGTGGCTACCGCCGCGTTGAATTGCCAACGAAGTTCGTTTTGGTTGGGTACGCGGTATCTAAAATGCCCCACGCCGAGCGCGATACAAAAGAGCGCGCGGTCGTTTCGTTTTGCCGCTTTGGTGTAATGATAAAGGTTGGCAAAAAAGTTATGTATCCATTCCTTTTCAGGGTTCATTTGCACGTAGCAATCGTAAGAAAAGGCAGGGCAATTCGATTCTTTTGCAAAATCGTCGATCCATTGTGCAAAGGTCTTTCCTTGCGTGTTATACCCGCAATCCTTCAACCCGTCGTACGGCAGAAAGTTCACGTACGGCATAAGGTGCGGCGCAACTTCTAGTTGGATGTTGCACACTTCTTGGCAGGGCAAGATCGCTTCCCCGTACGGCTCGTCCCCGATAAAAAAGCCGAGCGTTGCGGGATGATACCCAAAGTCGTTTACCGCTTCTTGAAAGGTTTTGCGGTATTCTTCGGGCGCGTTTTTATACGTTTGTACGCGAGCCCGCGTATCGCATACGATTAGGGAAATCCCCATTTCCGCGCACGCGTCCATTGCCGCTAAAAACTCCGCCTTGTCCGTTGAGCCAGGATTATAGAAAGGCGTCATAGCGAAAGTCAGTCCACATTCTTTCCAGCGCGCTACTTCCTCTCTCGTCCACTTAAACCCTGGATAATAACAAGCCCAAAACCCGATAGGAAACTCTTTAAATTGCATCATAGTATATTTTTCTCCTACATTGTTGCCCGACTGCTAATCGGATATTCCAAATTTATACCTTTTAAAACGCCAGCGCCGTTTTCCGGCGTAGATACGTCTACGCGTTGATATCGGCTGCCGCTCTTCATTGTCCACCAACTCGTACCCGAAGGGAACGTTGCTTCACTTAACGCGTTGCATCCCGTGAACGCCCCTTTGCCAATGACCTCCGCACCGAGCGTTATCGTTTGAAGGGACGAGCAGTAGTTAAACGCATTCATACCAACCGATTCACAGTTGATTTCCGCCGTTTTTAATCTCGTACAGTTTTCAAACGCTTGCGGCGAAAGCACGCTTACGGTAGACGGGATGCTAATAGACGTGAGTTTTTTGCACTCTGCAAACGCCAGCGTAGAAATTTTGAAAACGCCCGAAGGAATGGTAAAGGTTTCAATAGAAGTTCCTTTAAACGCTTCATCTGGAATTACTATCAGTTCTGCGCTTTCAATGGTAATTTCCGTAAGGCACTCAAGCCCCATAAACGCACCAGCGCCCATTGTTTCAAGCCGATCTCCGATCGATACTTTCTTCAAACCCGAAAGCCTAAACGCTTCAACACCGATCGTTCTTAAATTCATAGGCATTACAAGCGTGGTGAGCGACGAGCAACCGTAGAACGCGTAGTCTGGAATGGTATCGATAGACTGATATAAACTTACGTCCGTGAGCGAATTACAGGATTTAAAAGTGCTTACGCCGAGCACCGTACCCTGCAAAAGGGTGGCGTTTTTCAAGTTATCGTAATTCTCAAACTGACTTTCTTTGAGCGTACCGCCCGTAATCGTCACCGTTTCCAAGTTTTGTAAGAAATCGGGAGAAAGCGCCGCAACGTCGGCACACATGGTCACCGTTTTAAGATTATTCGAGAACACTTCTTCGCCAAACGAAGTGATTTGATCGCAAAGTTCCACTTCCACAATCGCACAACCCGCAAACGCGCGGCTACCGATCGTGCCGATTCTTATGAACTCTACGCTAGAAAGCATAGTGCATTCTTCAAACGCCGAATCGCAAATCGTTCCAGGCGCACTCCAGTACTCGATCTGTGCCGAAGAAAGCATCGTACAGCCGTAGAACGCACCCGCGCCGAGCGTGTTCGCGCGCACTTCAATGCTCGTGATCCCCGTACAGTTTTTAAAGGCGTTTTCACCAACTTCGTAGCTCTCTACCGAAAGTTCGGTCACGTTCGCACAACCTTCAAAGGCGCTTGCGCAAATCTTGGAGCAATCCTTAATCGTAAGTTTACGCAATTTTGTATGCCCCTTGAAGGCTTCCGTAGAGAGCGTGCCGTCCGTTAAGGAAAGTTCTTCTACGTTCGAAACATCAATCACCGAAGCCACTTCCGCAGGTGCGGATAAAACGCTTACCATATGCAAATCTTCAAACGCCTTTTCGTGGATTCTCCAACCCGCAGTAGCGCCTGACACGGTAAGATTCGTTATTTGCGTGCAACCCTTAAACGCATAGGGATAGATATTGCTGCTCGTATGCCCAACGTACAGCGTTTTAATGCACGTTTTGCCTTCAAACGCGAACGGTTGGATAGCAGTTAACCCATCTGCCGTGCTAACCGTTTCCGCCGTACCCAGGTACGAAACTAACGATTGATACACCGTGCCGCTCTCTTTGGTGATTTTCAAAATAAAGCA
>JAFTHR010000134.1 GCA_017457345.1 Clostridia bacterium
CCGCGTATAATACGGGAAGGGAAAGTTCGGAAGAAAGCGAGAAGATAAATCCGCCTTTTGCCGTGCCGTCAAGTTTCGTTAAAACAATCCCGTCGAGGGACACCGCTTCGTCGAACACGCGTGCTTGGTTCACGGCGTTTTGCCCCGTGGTTGCATCCAGCACCAACAGTTTTAAAAAGTCTGCGTTCGGGTATTCGCGAGAGACCACGCGCTCCATTTTTTTGAGTTCGTTCATCAAGTTTTCTTTCACGTGTAAACGCCCTGCGGTATCAATCAAAAGCACGTCTGTATTCTTCGCCTTTACCGAAGAGACTGCATCAAACACCACCGCCGAAGGATCGCTACCTTCTTCGTGTTTTACAATTCTAACCTTGGCGCGTTCCGCCCAAATGGAGAGTTGTTCGCTCGCCGCCGCACGGAAGGTATCCGCCGCCGCCAGCGTGACCGTTTTCCCCTGCTTTAAAAAGTGGTTGGCAAGTTTACCCACCGTGGTGGTTTTTCCCACGCCGTTCACCCCCACGAGCATAATCACGCAGGGATAGGAAACGTCTTCCACTTCCGATTCTTCTAAAATCTCGGTGAGTATACGGCGCAAAAGGGAAATTACGTATTCTTCGTCCTTCAACTTCCCTTCGATTGCTTGTTCCTTTACGCGCTCCACCACTTCTTCCGCCGTTTGCACGGACACGTCGGACGAGATCAAAAGTTCTTCAAGTTCTTCGTAGAACGCGTTGCCGAGTTTATTCTTGGCAAAAAGCAAACGCAGTTTCGTGGAAAAATCGTTTTTCGTTTTTTTCAAGGCGTTAAAAAGTTTATCAAATACACCCATGGCTTATTTTCCTTTTTGACCCCCGCTCGCAAAAACGGCGGAGGTCAAGTATACCTTTTATTGAGTTATTCCACCGTACCTTCGCCGAGTTTAGACTCTACTTCGGAAAGTTTTACGGATACGATTTTCGAAACACCCTTTTCTTGCATCGTCACCCCAAAGAGGGAATCCGCTTGGTTCATAGTGGGTTTTCTGTGCGTAATAACAATGAACTGCGTTTCGTTTGCAAAACGCTTTAAGTAGGAAGCAAATCTATCCACGTTAGCGTCGTCGAGCGCGGCTTCGATTTCGTCTAAGATACAGAACGGCATCGGGCGGGCTTTTAAGATAGCGAACAAAATAGCAATTGCCGTGAGCGCACGTTCACCACCCGAAAGAAGGGAGATCTTTTTAAGCGATTTCCCGGGAGGGCTCGCCACGATATCTACGCCCGCCGAAAGGGGATCTTCGGCATTTTCATAGTCGATTTGAAGTTCCGCTTTCCCGCCGCCGAACAATTCTTTAAAGGTCGTTTTAAAGTTTTCGTTGATGTCGTTAAAGCCTTCGTTAAAGATTTTAAGCATTTCCGCGCGAACGTCTGAAAGAACGGAATCGAGATCCGCGAGCGCTTTTTGCAAATCGTCGCGTTGCGTCACCATTTCGTCGTAATGCGCAATTTCTTCGTCGTACTCCGCTTCGGCGTTCGGGTTTACAAGCCCGAGCATGGTGATGTTGCGTTTTAACACCGTTGCTTCTTGCGTGGCTTCCGTGATGCTAAATTCTTCCTTGCGGAAAGGCAAGCACCCTTCGTAATCGAGCCCGTACGCTTCTTCCATACGTAAACGCATATTTTCAAGACCAACTTCCACGCGGCTAATTTCACCTTCTAAACGAATCCGTTTTTCGGCGTGTTTTTGGTGCTTGGTTTGAAGAGCAGTACGTTCTTCATCCAATTTGAGTTGCGTTTCGTTGAGTTCGTTCTTGCGCGCCGTTGCGCTTTCGATCTTGCTTTCAACCGCCGCAACCGCCGCCTTTTCTTCTTCCGTAAGTTCGCTTGCCGAAAGACGGGTTTCCAAAGCAAACACTTCTTCCTTAGCGCTATCGCGTTCGCTTTCCGTGCGTACAACGCGCGTGATAAGATCTTCTTTTTCCGCCGTCAAACGGGCAATTTCTTGGTTTGCTCTATCGATTGCCGCCGTGAGTTTTGCACATTCCACTTTGAGCGATTCAAGCGTTCCGTTCTTTGCCGCGCGTTCCGCTTTGAGTTGTTCGCATTGCGTTTTTTGCGCTTCAAGTTCTTCTTGAGCGGACATACGGAGTGATTTAAGTTGCTCTTCGTTTTGCGAAGAACTTGCTTCTTCTAATTCAAGCGCACGCAACCGTTTTTCGTTTTCCTTTAAAATGGACTCGTACTCTTCTTTTGCCAAGGCAAGTTCTTGCATTCGCGCCGTGATCGTTTGCACGCGTTGCTTGAGCGTGAACAATTCGTTGTTTGCATCACGGTACGTTTCGTTCCACTTTTCAAGTGCTGCTTTCGCTTCCACTTTTAATTGCTCGCTTTCTGCAATCGCGCGTTTTAACGTGACGATTTGCTTTTCCTTCGCCGCAATCTTATCCTTACATTCTTGAATCTTACGTTCGGTGGAAAGCAAGGAGTTGGAATTCGTTTTACGCGAACCACCCGTCATACGGCCGCTCGTTTCAATCAAGTCGCCGTCTAAGGTCACGATACGGAAAGCGTTGCCGTACTTTTTGGAAACGTCCGTTGCGTTTGCAATGTTATCGCAAATCAAGGTGTTGCCAAGCAAGTTGCTTGCAACGTTGTAATAGTAATCGTCGAAACGGACAAGTTCGAGCGCCGTACCCACCACGCCGCGTTCGTTTGCTGCGCGTTGGATTTCACGCGTGTCCGGTCTAGGACGCATAGATTTAACAGGCAAGAAGGATGCCCTGCCCCCTACTTTTTTCAAGTATTCAATCAAATACTTGGTATCGTCTGCATTCGGCGTGACGATATTTTGCATTGCGCCGCCGATTGCCGTTTCGATTGCCGTTTCGTATTTTTGGTCGGTGAAAATAACGTCCGCCACCACGCCGTGCAAACGGTTGCCGATATCGGGATTCGTTTTGGCAAGCGATAATAATCTTCTCACCGAATCGGTATAGCCTTCGAAACGGTTTTTTAAACCGATATACATTTCCAGCGATTCGCCAAGGGAGGCAAGTTGCGCCGTTGCCGTGAGAAGTTCTTGGTTGAAGTTGTTGATGGTTTCTTCCATCTCTTCCACTTCTTCCGTTTTTTCGTTATACGTTTTTGCCCCGCCCGAAGTGAAGTCTTCTAAACGCAACACGTCCTTATTCACAAGGGAAAGTTCGTCTTTCAAATCGGCTTGGGTTTGAGCGTTTTTCGTAAGTGCCGCTTTAATTTCGGCAATCTTATCCGCTACCGCTTCCTTTCTAGCCGCAAGCGTACCAAGGCTCATTTTGAGTTCGGATAAGTCTTCCGCGGAAGAGAGTTGGCTCACGCGGTTATCTTCGGTTAAACGTTCGTAGAAGCCGATCTTTTCATCTAACGTTTTGATCGATCCTTCTAACAAGTCCACTTGCGCTTCCGCTTCGGCAAAACGTTCGGAATCGTTTTTCTTTTGCAAAAGCAACCCGTCGATTTGTTCGTTGAGTTCGTTCACACGCGCGTTCCCGCCCGCAATGAACTCTTCCGCAACTGAAAGTTGAGAACGAATGGTGGTTAAGCGTTCGTTCAATAAATTATATTCACCGCTCTTCTTCTCATTACCAACCGAAAGGGATAAACGCTCGTCTTGCAAGTCGTTAATCTCGTCGTCTGCGATAACGAGTTTATGGCGGTTGTTTTCC
>JAFTHR010000135.1 GCA_017457345.1 Clostridia bacterium
GACCGTGCCCGTTTTTGCCGCAATAGGAAAGGGGAGAGAACGCAGTTTTTTTGCCGTGCCGTCGGTTGCCGCCGTCTTTAACATGTCGGTTAAAAGATAGGCGGTTTCCGCGGAAAAAACGCGGTTTTTGCTTTGTTGTTTTTGGTAAAGAACGTGGGAGCCGCTTATCACTTTTTCAATAAAGCCGCCGTGAACGAACGTCCCTTCGTTGGCTAAAGCAAAATACCCGTTTACGAGTTCTTGCAGAGAAAATCCGTTTTTCATCCCGCCGAGCGCAAGGGCGAGAGAATAATCGTCTATGGGAACGTTCATACCAACTTTTTCTAAATACGCCACCGATTTTTTTACACCCGTTTGATTGAGTATTTTCACGGCGGGCACGTTCAAACTTTTTGAAAGGCACTCCCGTGCGCTCACATAGCCGAAATATGCGCCATTATAATTTTTTGGTTTGTATCCAGAAAAGTTCGTTTGCTCGTCTAAAATCGGCGTGGCGGGAGATAATAGCCCTTCTTCTATGGCGGGAGCGTACACGAGTAGCGGTTTAATCGCCGAGCCGGGTGAGCGGCGCAACGTTGCCGTGGAATAAAACGCCTTGTATAAGCCGCTACCGTTTTCTTGAACGAGCATTGCCGAGTCGGTATTCGTACGTTTAGAAAGTGTTTCTAAAAGCGATTGCAGGGCAGGATTGAACTTTGTATAAACGCAAAGTTGATCGGAAACGGTAAATCCAAACTCTTCGGCAATCGTATCGAGTTCGGCAATTACGGCGCTTAAAAACTTTTCGCTAGAAAGGGTGGAACTATCTTTTTCTTCGGGGAGCGGTGCAAGTAGCGCTTGGTTATATTCTTCGTTCGTCAAATGCCCTTGTTCAAGCATTAGCCGAAGAACTAAATTCCGTCGTTTTTTAGAAGCTTCGGGGTGTTTAAAAGGAGAATAGTTGTTAGGGGAGCGAACGAGCCCTGCCAAAATAGCGCTATCGGCAATGGAAAGTTCGGAAGGCGATTTATCGAAATAAAAAGCGGAAGCGGACTGTATTCCAAAGCAGTTATGCCCAAAGTAAATGGTGTTTAGATATTTTTCAAGGATCTGGTCTTTTTTGTATCGCTTTTCTAGTTGGCGGGTTAATTTAAACTCTTGCAGTTTTCGTTTCAAGGTTTTTTCGTGTGAAAGGTGGGTGTTTTTAATGAGTTGTTGGGAGATGGTGGAAGCACCTTGCTTGAAAGAACCAGCGCGCAGGTTTTCAAGGGTTGCGCCGATAATACGGCGTACGTCAAATCCGTTATGGGAATAAAACCGTTTATCTTCCACGTCGATAAAAGCGTACTTCACGTGGTTGGGAAGGGCGGTGATGGGAACGGCTTTTTGCAGCAAGGGCGAAGAGAATACTTCAATTTCTTCTCCGTTGCCGTCGAATACGCGCACGTTCTTCGTCGATAAACACAGTTTATCGTGGTCAAGCGTTTTCCCGCTTGTGACGAAGAGATAATAGCCGAAAAAGCCGAGCATAGCGGAAAAAAGCAAGGTAAGTAGCA
>JAFTHR010000136.1 GCA_017457345.1 Clostridia bacterium
ACGGTCTAGGCACGCCGAGCACCGTTCTAAGCGCGTCGTCCGTAAATTTAATTTTATCGTCTACTCTATCCGCGGCATAGCGCACCGAATCTAAAGAGGCTTGGCGAACTTGCAAAAGTTCCGCACGCATTTTCGTTTTTCTATGGAACCAGAAATTTTTGCTATCGCGGTAGCCGTAATCGACGGGCAAAGGCGGGAAATCGCTCGATTTTACGCCGTTGATGATGGCATCCGCGTATTTCTTCTTCATTAAAATTTTATCGATTTTAAGGATAAAATGCGCGCCGAATTTGCTCGTAATGCCGTTGAAATCGTGGTACGGCGGCTCATAGCCCGTGAGTTGCCCGGGTTGATCTTTTGCCGCGCCGTCTAGTTCTCTTACCCACGTGCACTCAATTACTTCTATCGCGTCCGTGAGTACCTGCGGGCGCACTTCTCCCGTCTCTTCTTGCAACAGGCTCGTTTCTAATTTGAACTTACAACGAGGCATTTTCTCGCTCGGTTTATCCCCCGGCCAAGAAAGTTTTACCGCTTCTTTAAAGGTTTTCGGGTTATCGTCGATAAAGTTAATGGCACACTTGCCGTTTCTTAAAATGTTTTGCGCCGTGTTCGAAGAGTTGCGGCAAGAAAGCAACATTGCATAATAATCCTTTCCTGCAACGTAGTACGGTTGCACCAGCGAATACGGACCTAAACTCGTGCTACCATCCTCACAAAGGGTGCTAATTACCACCGTCGGCATAGGGAAAAACAACGACGTTTGGTAAAAGTTGTCTACAATACGAAGGTTTTCAAAACTACTCATTTTACTTTCTCCTTTTTAAATTTTTGCATCCCAAAGCCCACAGAAACTATCGATAGGATCTACCCCTTTGAACGCTTCTTTTCCGCTAAGGAGTTTTTCTACGAGCGCTTCCATTGTGGAAGGCTTGGAATCGTATGCATTAATGTAGGTGCGAACTTCTTCTTCCGGCAATTCCTTGATTGCTTGATTAACTGCATTGCTCCAAGAAAGCGCCTTCGTTAAAGCCCTGCTATGGGGTTTTTTCAAAATTTTCTATACTCAATCGCTCGCTCCTTTTTTCTTTTATATCATTATTATACTGCAAGCCCCGACTTTTGTCAATACCCCTCTTTCCTTACTCATATGAGAAAAGACGAGATAAAATTTCGTCTTCTCTTTCTAATTTACCAAGGCAAAAACTCTTCGCCTTTGAGTTTTAAAATGGCTTCGGTAAAGAAATAATCGCCGTAGATAATGGGCATATGCACTCCTTTTTCGTAACTTTCGCTACCCATTTGCAAAATCGAATCCTCTTCTTCCGACCAGTTGCACCACGCCTTTTCCATTGCCTTTAATAGATTGACTGCCGCCGACAAATAACGCAAACGCTCTTCTCCGCTCGTATTCTTGGCAAGTTCGATCAAGCCGCAAGCGGCAATCGCGCCCGCCGTGGAATCGTAACGAACGGGCTCGGGAGGTTGGCGAAAATCAAGCCTAGGCAACCACGCCGTTTTTTCCGTTTCTGCAATAAAGTAGTTCGCTACTTTCACCGCCGTATCCAAATACCGTTTTTCGCCCGTGTGGATATACGAGAGCGTGAAGCCGTATAACGCCCAACTAGCACCCCTGGACCAGCAAGAATTTTCGGCGTAGCCTTGACCTTTACGCACCTGTACCACGCCTTCTTTTTCCGTTTCGTGCACCACGATATGATTGACCGAGCCATCCGCTCTAACGTGATCGCGCAAGGTCATATCGGCATGGCGCATTGCAATCCGTTTAAAGCGCGCGTCGCCAAGTTCTCTGCTCGCCCAGTATAAAATGGGCACGTTCATCATACAATCGATAATCGACCACCCCGTATGATCGTCTCCATCCCCCCAGTTATTCCAACAACGAATATAATTTCCGTCTACGTTATAACGGCTCGAAAGAGACATTGCGGCAATCAGGTTTCGGTTTTTTGAATCCATATCCCCCGTTAAGCGGTAATTCACGCCGCTTAAAATGTGCCACATAAAACCTACGTCGTGATGCCAATCTTGCATATTTTGAAAAGCGGCGTCTAAAAGAATTTCGCTTCGATTTGCCGTTTTTTTATAGCAGTCTTTTTTCGTGCCGATATACATTAGCCACATTAAACCGCCCCAAAAACCATTCGTCCACCAAAGCACGTCCTTATCCGTCCAGTTATCGTGCACGCCGCCTTGCGAAGTGTACGGCAATTTCTCACGGCTCTTTACCGCCGTTTTAGAAAGTTTTTTATCTAACTTATTCCAAGTTTCTTCCACGAAAACTTTTTCTTGTTCCGTTAATAACGTTTCTATCATAATCGCTCCTTATTCAAACTCAAAAAAGAAAGTTATTTCACCGCTCGGCTCTTTCACTTCATAATCGATTAAATGCACGGTATCAAACTTGTCGTCTGTTAAAGCATTGTGCTTGGCGTATTGCCGAGCAGACAACGCGGGCAAAACATTTCGATCGCAAGCCAAACGCATTTCGTCTATCTGCACGCCGCCGCATGCTTGCAAAGGCTTATATTCCGATACGAAACGGAATAGGATTTTTTCTTTCACGCCGCTAAAACGATAATGAACTTTCACGCCGTTCTCCAACGTTTCGTACCGCACCGAAACCTTTTGAGTATCTAGATCGTATGCTTTAGAAAGATCCATTGAAAAAGCGTTTTCGCTCGCAACCACGTTTTCAGCACGATAGTTTTCGCCAAAGCCTTGTTGCAACCCGTCGATAATCGGAACGCTGTGCGACGCGGAAATGCAAACGAAAATTTCTTCGGTATAACGCTTGTCGTTGTTAAAATAATCCTTCGTGTATTCCCCTGCACCGATATCGATAATCAACCGTTTTTGGTTTTTTACAATTTGGAACGCGCCCACGTCGTTATGGTTATGAAACTCGTTATTCGTGCCGCCCTTTGCCGCAAAAGCATATTTTTTAGAGCGATAGGCAAACACTTGCGCCGCTTTATAATACACCGATTTTTCTTCGTCTTTTTTTAGAATCGGCTCGTCTTCCAAAGAGAGCAAAACCCTATATCCTAACGCTTTTCCCGTGAAACTAAATAAGTCTTCTTTAGCCTTCACCTGCACGGGAAATTGATTAGGATACAACCGTTTTACCGCACCTGCGATTAAACAGTTAATACACGAAACGCCACGTCCACCGTCGGCAAAAGGGAAAAATAACCCCTCGTCCATTTCCGCGATAAGCGGATATTTTAAAGCGTTTATCACCTTTTTTGAATCGACGATAGGCGGACGACCAAACCGCTCCGAATACACGCCGAAAAAGAGTGCGTAAAAGCCAAATCCGTATTCCCAATAACTAATTCCTTCGTAGCAATACCCTTCTTCGACTAGCCCCGATAAATAGCACTCGAAAGAGTGCATTAAACGCTCTTTCACGCTATCGAAACGTTCGGGGAATAAGTAAAGATAAGAAAGTCCCACGCCGCAAGCACATACCGCCGCCCAGTTGCAACGGTCGGTTTCCCACCAAAAAGTACGGTTTTCATATACTTTAATCACCTTTTCTTCCACACAGGTACGGATTCTGTATTGAATATCCGCCGAGAGTTTATCTCCAAAAACGTGCAAGGTTTCCGAAAGATAAAAGGACGTTTCCGCCGAAAATAAATCGATAAAATTACGGTCAAAAATCGCTTTTTGCGCGTTATAGGCGTGAGCGGGAACAATCCAAGAAAACTCGTCGCAAATCGCTGCAAGCACTTCTTCTAAATCCAGCAAATAGTCGTCTGATTTTAGCGCCAAAAGTTGCAAAAAACAAAGCCTGTTTCGGCGCTCGAAATACGCCGTTTCGTGCTTTACGCGGTCACCATTTATATGGTACAATTTCTGGTGAAAATAGTTTAAGGAAAGAATCGGCTTTCCTG
>JAFTHR010000137.1 GCA_017457345.1 Clostridia bacterium
AAATAAAGCGTTTAGTTTCTTGGCGGAGCGCCGCTTTGGTGGCTTTGCCGCCAATCCACCTCTGCCCTTCCTTTTGGGGTGTCCTTTTTGTGGTATGTGCAGGGGTGATTGAAGAAACGCCTGCTACGGTGGGGCGGGCAAGCGTAGCCAAGCGAAAGGATAAATAAAGCGTTTAGTTTCTTGGCGGAGCGCCGCTTTGGTGGCTCTGCCACCAATCCACCTCTGCCCTTCCCTGTTTAGGGTGCTCTTTTGTGGTATGTGCAGGGGTGATTGAAGAAACGCCTGCTACGGTGGGGCGGGCAAGCGTAGCCGATTTTCACCGTTTTTAATGCAACTTCATATAGTGCTAATATGAGAACGTTTGCATATAACCGCGCCGCTGCGGTTGCTTACGCCCAGCGTTGGGCGTTTTCTAGAAATCCCGCTTACTACGACTTTTCCCAAATCGGTGGCGATTGCACTAATTTTGCCTCGCAATGCCTGTTTGCAGGGTGTGGCGTTATGAATTTCACGCGGGATACGGGTTGGTATTACCGCTCTCCAAACGACCGTGCGGCGGCTTGGACGGGCGTAGAGTATTTCTATTCCTTTTTAATGAAAAACGCCACCATAGGTGGCGTTGGCAACGGTGCAGGCCCGTTTGCGGTAGAAGTGGGGATAGGCGGTTTGGAAATAGGCGATTTCGTGCAGTTTGGGCGTGAAACGGGGGACTTTTACCATACGCCCGTCGTCGTGGGGTTTTTAGGGAAAGAACCACTTGTTGCGGCGCATTCCTACGACGCGTTCGAGCGTCCGCTCCGTTCTTATGCGTTCGACCGAATAAGATGTTTGCATATTGTTGGTGCAAGGGAATAAAAAAACGCCTAATAAGGCGTTTTAATTTTTGTCTTCGTTGGATTGCGGCGCGGGTTGCGCTTCAAAATCCGGGTTCGGTAGTGCGTCCTGCGGGGCGGTTTTCATAAGTTTTTTATAGCAAACGATATAGTAGACGAGTGTGACGATTAAAGTCAAAATCCAACTGATGCCGTAAGAAGCGTAAAGCATTTCGGGGGTATGCACGATTTGCGCGGCGGTGAATACCCAAACGATTCGCAAAAGGCAAGTGCCGAATAGGGAAATAACCACGGGCGCTATGGTATGGTTCATGCTCCGCAATCCGCTCACGAACACTTCGTTAAAGCCGAGCAGGAAGAAGAACGGAATGGTACAGTAAATACGCGTTGTAGCGTAGGAGATTACGGTGGCGTCCTTCGTGTAGAACCCTGCGAACGTTCGCGGGAATAAAAGGAGTGCGCCTGCGATAATCGTCCAAACGGCGAAGGCGAGCAAGCACCCGTCTTTCATAACGCGGCGAATCCGCGAATACCGCTTTGCACCGTAGTTTTGGCTAGCGAAGGTTAAAGCGGAGGAGGAGACGGCGTTCATAGCGGTATAAACGAAGCCGTCTAAGTTGTTTGCGGTAGAACTACCCGCTACAAGTAGGTAGCCAAAGCCGTTGATTGCCGATTGAATAATTACGTTTGAAATGGAGAAACAGCAACTGAGTGCGCCGCTGGGGAGCCCTACGCGAACCACGTCGAGCGTTTCCCGTTTGTGGATTTTGAGTTTTTTGAAAGAGAGTTTGCAAAAATCCGTTTCCTTGCAAAGACAGATGCAAAGCAAAATTGCCGAAAGGTATTGCGAAACGATGGTAGCAATGGCAACGCCGGCTACGTCTAATCCACCAACGACGAGCACGATATTGAGACCTACGTTTATCACTCCGGCAATGGAAAGGAAGATCATAGGGCGAGTGGTGTCCCCTTTCGCGCGCAAAATTGCCGAGCCGAAGTTATAGAACAGGTTGGCAGGCGTGCCAAGGAAAAAGATTTGAAGGTAGAGAACGGCTTTGTCGATAATTGCTTCGTCCACGTCCATCAGTGTTAAGAAAAACCGTGCGCCGAAGAAACCGATAAGCCCCATCACCACGCCGCAAATCAAGGATAAAAGGATAGAGGAGTGAAGGATGCGGTTGGCTTTTTCCAAGTCCCGCGCGCCGATGGCTTGGGACATAATCACGTTCGTGCCGACGGCGAGCCCTAAGGCGAGATTGATAATTAGGTGAATGAGTGCTCCGTTAGAACTTACGGCGGCAAGACTTTGTTCGGGGGTGTTAGAGAATTGACCAACCACGATTAAATCGGCGGCGTTAAACAAAAGTTGCAAGATCCCTGAAAGGGCAAGCGGAAGAGCCACGATAATGATTTTTTTCATTAAAGGGCCGTGAGTCATATCCATTTTTTGTTTCATAGATCCGCGCATTGTTTTATTCTCCTTCCGTGTGCCTACTTATTATAATCATACTTTTAAGAAAAATCAAACGAATATCGCTCAAAAAAAACAATTTTTATACTTTTTTTAGTTTAAAACCATGTTTAGTGGCAGGCAGGTACGGTTTTTTTCTTTTTTGAACAAAAAACGAGCGGGGCAGGGCGCGGTTTTATTTTTTTGGAAAAACGCCGCCGAAACGGCTTTTTGCGCGCACAAAAAAAATAACAATTTTTTTGAAAAATAAACGATTTTTTGTAGTTATAAATGTTGACTTTCATTTTTTGATGTGTTATAATAACCGAAGTTCGCTAGGAGGCTTTGTGATGAACTACAAACATTTTGGCGTTATGTTGGATTGTTCCAGAAACGCCGTTGCAACCGTTGACACGATTAAGGACCTTATGCGCCATCTTGCGAAGATGGGATACAACGCTGTTGAACTCTACACCGAGGATACCTATGAAATCAACGGTGGCACTGATCCGTACTTCGGACAATTCCGCGGCCGTTATACAGCGGCGGAAATCAAAGAACTCGACGCCTACGCAAAAACGCTCGGCATTGAATTGATTCCTTGTGTTCAAACGCTTGCGCACTTTACGAACCTTGTAAAGCAAGGCGCGTACGGCAATATTGTGGACTATCAAGATATTTTACTTATCGACGACGAGAGAACGTACGAACTTATCGATCGTATTTTCGCAACGCTTGCGGAAAACTTTACGTCTCGTCTTGTAAATATCGGTATGGACGAGGCTTGGATGGTAGGGTTTGGTGAATACCGTAAAAAGCACGGGATTCCCGATCGCTACGATATTTTGCTTCGTCACTTAAACCGTGTGGCGGACATTGCAAAAAAATATGGTTTCACGGCGCATATGTGGAGCGATATGTTCTTCCGCATTGCGGGTGGCGACTACTATATTCCCAACGTAGAAATCCCCGAAGAAGTGAAAAAGAAAGTTCCTGAAAACGTGGAACTTGTGTACTGGGACTACTATCACGTTGGCAAAGAAATGTACGACGGGATGATGAAAACTCAAAAAGGCTTCGGCAAGAACGTTTGGTTTGCCGGTGGCGCTTGGACTTGGATGGGCTTTGCGCCTTTGAACGAGTTCTCCCTTCTCACTATGCGTTCGGCGATGGAATGCGTGGTGGAACACGGCGTTCAAGACGTGTTCTTAACTATGTGGGGCGACGACGGCGGCGAATGCTCTTTCTATAGCGTGTTGCCTGCGTTGTACGCGATCCGTCAATATGCGGACGGCAATTTCGACGAAGAATCGATTAAGAAAGGCTTTAAAGAAACGTTCGGCGTGGATTACGACGACTTTATGTTGCTCGATCTTCTCCACACGTATTGCTATAACGGTAAAGAATGGAGATTCTGCAATCCTACCAAGGCACTTTTGTATAACGACTGTTTTATCGGTAAAATGGACTCTCACTCCGTGGAAGAAAAGCCCGAGGAATACTTGGCTCACGCAAAGAAATTAAAGGCGGCGGCAAAGCGTGCGGGTAAATACGCGTACCTTTTTGATGAACTTGCCGTGCTTTGTGAATTGACGGCGGTAAAAGGTCAACTTGGTAGACGTACCCGTCAAGCATACCAAAGCGGCGATAAGAAAGCGGTGGAAGCACTTTTACCGGACTACGCGAAGAGTATTCGTTTGGTGAAAAAGTTCTATGCAAAATTCAAGGCTCTTTGGGATCTTGAAAACAAGCCGTTTGGGTGGGAAGTGCAAGACGTTCGCTTCGGTGGTTTGATTTGCCGTTTAACGAACTGCAAACAACACCTTGAAGCATACGTTTGTGGTAAGATTGCAAAAATCGACGAGTTGGAAGAACCTGAACTTCCTTTCGTACACGGACAAAAATACTTAGGTTTTAACTACTACCGTCAATCGGTTAGCGCTAGCGAAATCTAATCAAAAAATCAAAGAATGAAAACGAAAAACGAACGGAAAATCCGTTCGTTTTTTTATTTTTGCCTATCCAGGGAACGATTTTACGCCGTTTTTTGGTTGATTTTCCTTATTTTACCGTCATTACGATGGCTTGGGGGTGGTCGCCGAAGTTTTTGCCGAACAGATTGACGCCGCCGCGGTGTTCGGCGTTTTTCTTTACTTCGATTTTTAAACTCACGGCGTTGCCGTTGTATAAATCCAAATCTTCAAAGCGTACGCTATTATGAACGAACGAGCCGTCTAAATAAACGCCCGTGCCGTTAATCGTAATCTTTTTGAGAAGACCGAATTGAGAAGAGGTGAGTGGCCAGTACTCCGGTGTGTATTTACCGCGTTTGCCACCGAAATCGCCGGGGGAAGTGAAGGTCAACACCTCCGTTTTATTGACCGTGACGGTGATATCCGAAGGCCAATGCTCGTTAAAATATACGGTGTTTGAGCAAATTTCAAACGAGAAAGAAATTTCACGGCAACGGTGATGAAGGAGTGGTTTTGCAGGGAAGTTATACGTGAGTGAACCCCAGTCGAACCACAAACATTCGGCTTCGATACGGCTCGGTGAAAAGAACACGTTCGGATCGTCGAACGTTTCGATTGTTTGCGAAATACCCGTCATACCACAGGGCGCGTTTATGTGGCAATGGGAGAACATTCCCACGGGTAATTCTACCGAAATTGCGGGGTCTTTCGGGTCGTCTTTTTTCTTCTTTCTAAAATTGACGGAATAGTTCAAAAGAGCCGCCGAACAGAACTTCGTGTGCCCCTTTAAACCGGGTTGATAACGCACGTCGATAAGCCCTGCTTGTTCCAACACGTCCACGTGCCGAGAGACGCTGGAAATGGGCAAATCAAGTTCCATAGAAAGAGCCGATAGGCTCTTTGAGTTGCTTAAAATTGCTTGCATAATGCGCACTCGTTCAGGGGCGGAAAGGGCGTGGCTAACCTTGGAAATACTCTCGTGGTCTTCCTGATTATCGAGCGATAAAATAATTTTTTTGGTGGCTTTCGTCTGTTCCATTTTTTTGCGTAAACCTCCGCGCTTTTTCGTTTGTGTTCGTGATTACTTCCATAATACGCAAAAACGGAAAAAATGTCAAGCGTTTATTTTCACTTTTTGGAAATAAAATTGTAAAAAAATCAAATATCGGTAGCGAAAAGGTATTGACAAATTTTATATTTATGATAAAATATAAAGGCAAGAGTGTTATAAAGGAGGCAGTATTGTGAAGAAAGTGATGAGAACGGAGCATCCGAATCCTCAATTTATGCGCCAATCGTACGAATGTTTAAACGGCGAGTGGGGGTTTGACTTTGGCTCTGGGAAAGAAAAACTCAATCAAGATCTTTCGTTGTCGATTAATGTTCCTTTTGCACCGGAATCCGTTTTATCGGGAGTGGGGCATACGGGCATTTTTACCGACTGTGTTTATACGCGCGTGATCGACGTGAACGCGCAAGACTTAGAAGGTCGCCTGGTGTTGCATTTCGGCGCGGTGGATTATCTCACCGAAGTGTACGTAAATGGAAAATTTGCGTGCCGTCACGTTGGTGGATACACCCCGTTTGAAACGGATATCGCTCCTCTTTGCGAGGTAGGTAAAAACCGTATCACGGTTTGTGTGCACGACGACGTTCGCGAGAACACCGCAAGCGGTAAGCAATCGAAGAAAGAAGAATCGTTCGGTTGTTTCTACACGAGAACGACGGGGATTTGGCAAACGGTTTGGCTTGAACGCACGCCGAAATCGTACATCCGCTCCATCCGCGTTTTCCCGAACGTGGAAAAATGTTCGGTGACGGTGGAAGTCAATTCCATGGGCGTAGCGGAAACGGGTACGGAAATCGTGGTTTCGTACGAAGGCAAAGAAGTGGGCAGAGTGCAAGGCGACGGATACTACCGCAAAGCGTATGAAATTGCTCTTTCCGAAAAGCATCTTTGGGAAGTTGGCAACGGTCGTTTGTACGACTTAACGGTGCGGTACGGGGAAGACGTGGTGCAAAGTTATTTTGGGCTTCGTGAAGTGCGCTACGAGGGCATGGAATTCCTTCTAAACGGCGAAACGGTATACCAACGCTTAGTGCTCGACCAAGGGTACTACCGCAAGGGGATTTACACGGCGGAAACGGAAGAAGAACTCGTGAAAGACATTCACCTTTCGCTTGCGCTCGGTTTCAACGGTGCGCGGTTGCATCAAAAGGTATTCGAGCCTCGATTCTTGTATCATTGCGATAAACTCGGCTACATAGTTTGGGGTGAATACCCCAGTTGGGGTGTAGACACCTCGAATACCGACTATTTAGGGCGGTATTGCGACGAGTGTAAAGAGATGATCGAACGGGATTTCAACCACCCGTCCATCATTACTTGGTGTCCTATCAACGAAGCGTGGTGCGATTTAGACGATAACAAGAAAAACCGCGACGTTCGTTTTATCGAGGCGGTGTATTACACCTGCAAAGCACTTGATAAGACTCGTCCTTGCGTCGATACGAGCGGCGGTTTCCACTGCGAAAAGACCGATTTGTACGACTACCACTGTTACCTGTTGCCCGACGAAATGAAGAGCATTTTGAAGGAACTGATGGAGAAGAATACGTTGACGGTCGATATGCTGTATGCGCCGGACTGGGTGGTTGCGTGCGAAGACGAGAAAAAACTTGTTTATCGCGGTGATTTGCCTGTTAATTGCAGCGAATACGGCGGTTCTGCATTCGTTCCCGGCGGTCAAGCGTGGGGCTACCACACTTGCGCGACGGAAGAAGAATTTATCGATCAATACGTGGCACTCACGGAGTCGATTATCGACTGTCCGAATCTCAGCGGGTTCTGCTACACACAATTGTACGACGTAGAGCAAGAACAAAACGGTTTGTACGATTACGATCGTAATTCCAAATTCTCGAAAGAAGGAATGGAAACGATTAAGGCGTGCAACCAAAAAATTTCGGCGATCGAAAAATTGTAACGCTTTGCGCGAGCGTGTGCGTACGTACATATATAATAATATGGCGTGAGTGTGCAAGAACGCGTGGAAATATAGAAAAAAAATAACACACATCATTATAAAGGAGAAAAGAGATGAAAAAGTTTGGTAAGAAAGGTTTAGCATTGTTCTTAGCTACTCTTATGGTTGGATCGACGTTCGCGTTTACGTCCTGCGGTGACGAT
>JAFTHR010000138.1 GCA_017457345.1 Clostridia bacterium
CCTCATAGATAGGAAACACGATATCCGTCAATTCCGCCGTTTTCCCAAAGAGTTGCTTTGCTTCTTTCCCGATGGCATTCACTTCACGGTCAATACCGCTCACGGCAACGCAAGAAGGCTCGGCAAGCACCACGCCGTCCTGATAAATTTTCGTCACCGTAGAACCCAAATCAATTGCAATTCTCGTCATATCGTTCTCCTTAGGCAACTCTGCCTGTTTTTTTTGTTTTCCTGCCCTGCCCACGCCTTTTTATAGCGTTTGCAAAAATTTTGCGAATTTTTCCACGGGAAATCCCACCACGTTTGAATAACTGCCTTCTATTCTTTCCACTAATCCGCCGTCTTGAATTCCGTATGCCCCCGCCTTATCCATCGGCGAACCGCCTGCAACGTATTCAAAAATAAATTCTTCGGTTAAAGGGTAAAAATGAACGGACGTCACGTCGAAAAAAACTCTTTTCTCTCCATTCGGTAAAACCACGCAAACACCCGTGTATACTTGGTGAATGTTCCCCGAAAGCATCCGTAGCATTCTAGCGGCGTCTTCCACGCTTTTCGGTTTTCCTAAAATTTCGCCGTTATACGCCACCACGGTATCCGAACCGATTACCGCTTTTCCGCCTGCTTCCTTACGCTGCGCAACTTCCGTTGCCTTTGCGGTAGCAAGAGCACAAACGAGTTCCTGCGGCGCAAGATTTTCTTCCGCCTGTTCTTCGCCTTGTGCAGGCAAAATAGCGAAGTTTTCTATTAAATTTTTCAAAAGTTCCTTTCTACGCGGAGAAGCGCTTGCTAAAATCCATTCCATTTTTTCGTCACAAAAGAAAACCGCGTTTTCGCCTTTCCCGAAAGCGCGGTCTTTCCCTTACAAAATTTCGAGGTTCTTTCTAAACGCTCTCTTGAACTCTACGCCGGCGTTTACCGCGTCGCAAATCTCCAAAGACGCGTCTCCATCCAGTTCCGTTTGCATAATCACCGAATCGCCGAGCACGTCGCAAACAATTCCCTTTACCACGCCCGATTTACTTCTATCCAAACTTTCGGCAATACGGAGCAATACGCCGAGTTTCTTCACGGCGTCGAGATCTTCTTCGGTCAAAAGCCCCTTGTATTTTTGCCATTCGGAAGTGATTACGTCCTCTTTTTTATGCGAGCCGACAACGAACGCTGCCAACACGATTTCACGGTGCGTTGCACCGCAAATGGTGGAGTTCAAAATGGTGTACCAACTGTGTTTTGCGTGCCCGTAATACTTCAATCTCATCCCGCAATCGTGCAGGCTTGCCGCGATTTTCAATACTTTTAAGTATTGACGGCTAAACTTATGCAACACGCGAAGTTGTTTAAATAACTGTACGGACAAGTGCACTACGTGCTCTACGTGTCTCGGATCGCTACCATAGTATTTTACGAGCGTTTCAAGGCTATAACCGAGCACGTCGTTAATCGGTTTTTCAAGGGTGGTAGGCACGGCTTGGTTGATCATCAACCCTTCGCGCAAGCCGAACCCGCTCAACGTAAACGAATCAATCTTCATGTACCGCAAAAATGCTTTAATGATAGCCGTTGCCGCAGGCATAATGTCTGCTCTTGCAGGCGAAAGCCCTTTAATTCTCTTGCGTTTTTCAGCATCCAACGTGCGAAGCATTTCATATACGTTATCAAAGTCGCTTTCCGGCATTTGGTAGCCGTGCACGGTATCTACGGGATATTTTCGAATGAGTTTGTTGATTTTAAACAAATTACGGAACGAACCAC
>JAFTHR010000017.1 GCA_017457345.1 Clostridia bacterium
AAGTTCCGTTTTTGGAGAAATACTATGATTAAAATGAAAAAAATTGCGGCAATTCTTGCCGCGGCTTGTATGTCTATTTCCGTAGCGGCAGTCGCCGCATCTTGTGGCGGTGGAGACAATTCGTCTTCTTCAAGTTCTTCGTCTGCGTTGCAAAAGGTAAACTATTCTATCACGTTTAAGGATCAAGACGGTTTATCCGTTTCTCCCATTTCTTTAAGTCTTTATCAAAACGAAGAGTTGAAATCCACGGCAACGATAAGCGCGCAAGGCGTGTCTAGCGGTGAAGTTTACGAAGGCTCGTACGTGGTGGAAGTGGAACTTCCCGAAGGGTATTTGCAAACTTCGAACACGATCACGGTGACCTTTACCGCGGCGGATGCAACGGAAGAGATTTCCGTTTTGAACAATACCCCGAACGGAACGGCGGCTCGTCCTTTTGGGTTTATCGTTTCGGATACCTACGAAATGGAAACCACGATTCCCGCAAACGGCACGTACTATTATGCTCGTAGTGCGGTAAACGCCAAGTTGGTGATTGAATCGGATAGCGTTCAAGTACATTATAACGCCACGGTATATTCCCCGCGTGAAGGGGTTGTGGAAGTGCCGCTCGTTGCGGATGAAGACGACGTGAAGGGGCAAATCGTGTTTACGGTGACGAACTTGACGAACGCCGAAGTGACGGTTGTATTGAAACTCGTTTACCCCGAAGGCACGTATGAGAATCCCATGGAACTTTCGTTAGAAGAAGAAAATACGGCAACGGTGGTAGGATATAGTATCGTGAATTTCGGTTGGACGGCATCTTCTACGGGTACGCTTAGCCTTGTTTCGGAATCTGCGAATAACTACTTGAAAGTGTATAATAAAACGACGGGTAGAGTGGAAGGATACGTGCATACGAGCGCATCCGCTCCGCTTGAAATCGCGGTGAACGAGGGGGACGAAATCTCCGTTGAAATTACGGTGCAAGGAACGGTAGCGGAAAACGCAGAAAACGTAATCACGTTTACGGCGTCTGTTGCGTAAGGAAAAGCAAATAAGAAACGCGGCTATTCAAGCCGCGTTTTCTTTTACCGTTTTTTAGTTATTTATTGCTTTTGGAAACGTTGAAGAAGTATTCAACCACGTCGCCGTCTTGCATCACGTATTCTTTTCCTTCGGAGCGAACTTTGCCTTTTTCTTTGGCTGCAACGAGCGAGCCGAGCGATAAAAGGGTTTCCCAGTTCACAACGTCGGCACGGATAAAGCCTTTTTCAAAATCGGTGTGGATTTTTCCTGCCGCTTGCGGCGCTTTCGTGCCTTTCACAATCGTCCAAGCGCGGGTTTCTTTTTCGCCTGCGGTAAGGTAGGAGATAAGGCCGAGCAGGGCGTACGATTTTTTAATCAAACGATCAAGCCCGCTTTCGCCGAGCCCAAATTCTTCCATAAACACGGCTTTGTCTTCGGGATCCATTTGCGAGAGTTCTTCTTCCGTTTTTGCGCAGATAACGAGCACTTCGCTTCCTTCCGTTTCCGCGAATTTCTTTACGGAAACAACGTGGGGTAAATCGTCTTCATTTGCGCCCATATCCGCTTCTTCTATATTTGCGGCGTAGATAACGGGTTTCGAAGTGAGCAGGAAACAGTTTTTCAAAAATTCCGTTTCTTCTTCCGTCACGGTAAAGGTACGTGCGGGTTTTTCGCTTTCCAGGTGCGCATACAGGCGTTCTAAGAACGCGTATTCTTCCACCGCCTTTTTATCCGAGCCGCCGCGGGCTTGCACTTTCACCTTGTTCATGCGGTTTTGCACGGCTTCCATATCCGAAAGGATCAATTCAAGGTTAATCGTTTGGATATCGTCTACGGGGTCAACGCGGTTTTCCACGTGCGTAATGTTGGAGTTTTCAAAACAACGCACCACGTGCACGATAGCATCTACTTCGCGAATATGCGAAAGGAATTTATTCCCCAAGCCTTCCCCTCTAGACGCGCCTTTCACGAGCCCGGCAATGTCCACGAATTCGATAACGGCGGGCGTCACCTTTTTGCTTTGGTAAAGGGCGGCGAGTTTATCAAGCCGTTCGTCCGGCACGGCAACAACGCCAACATTCGGCTCAATGGTGCAGAACGGATAGTTGGCGCATTCAGCACCTGCGTGCGTAATTGCGTTAAAGAGGGTAGATTTGCCTACGTTGGGAAGTCCCACAACGCCAAGTTTCATAATATCAACCTGCCTTTTTTAGTGTTTTTTCAAAAAATCGAGTATTATTATAATATAAAATCAAAAAATAAGCAAATTAAAGTTGCTCAATTTTGAAAAATATGTTAATATATTTTCGAAAAAACTTCAAAACGAAGAAAAAGCAGGTTAATTGAGATGGACTATAAAAAACTAATTGCCGAAAAACTGCAAATCGAAGGCGTAAGCCAGCAAGAATTGTATGAACTTATCACCGTTCCGCCGAACACCGAAATGGGTGACTACGCGTTGCCGTGCTTTAAGTTCGCTAAAATTATGCGCAAAAGCCCCGTAATGATTGCCGAGGCACTCAAAAACGAATTCGTCACGGACGAAACGGTTTGCGAAGTTTCCGCGGTAAACGGCTACTTAAACTTTAAAATAGATAAAACGGCGTTCGTTTCCCGTACGCTTGAAAAGATTTTTGCCGAAGGCGCGTGCTACGGTGCTTCGAACGAAGGGCAAGGAAAAACAGTTTGTATCGACTATTCGTCTATCAATATCGCAAAGCCTTTCCATATCGGGCATTTATCGACCACCGTTTTGGGCGGTGCGTTATACCGTATTTTGAGCTTCCTTGGCTACCGCGCTGTTGGGATTAACCATTTAGGGGACTACGGAACGCAATTCGGCAAATTGATTTCCGCATACAAACGCTGGGGTGTAAAAGAAGAGATTGAACGCGGCGGTATTCGCGCGCTCAACGAACTCTACGTTCGTTTCCACCGTGAAGCGGAAGAACACCCTGAATACGAAGACGAAGCCCGTGCATACTTTAAAAAGATTGAACAAGGGGATGAAGAGTGCTTAAAACTCTTCCATTGGTTTAAGGAACTTACGCTTAAGGACGTGGAAAAAATCTACGAACTTTTGGATATCCATTTCGATTCGTATGCTGGGGAAAGTTTCTATTCGGACAAAATGCAACCGATTGTGGATGAACTCCGCGAAAAGGGCTTACTCGTAGAAAGCCGTGGTGCGCAAGTGGTGGACTTGGAAGAATACGGAATGTCTCCTTGCATTATTTTGAAATCGGACGGATCTTCTTTGTATGCAACGCGTGATATGGCGGCGGCGGATTACCGTAAAAAGACCTACGATTTCGATAAATGTTTATACGTAGTAGCCTACCAACAAAACTTGCACTTTAAGCAATTCTTTAAAGTGCTTGAACTGATGGGCAAAGAATGGGCGAAAGACCTTGTACACGTGGCGTACGGTATGGTTTCTCTTGAAGAGGGTACAATGTCCACGAGAAAAGGGAACGTCGTGTTCTTAGAAGACGTTATCAATAAATGTATTGAAAAGGCGTATACGATTATCGACGAGAAAAATCCCGACCTTGAAAATAAAGAAGAAGCGGCAAAGAAAGTTGGCGTGGGCGCGGTAATCTTCGGTGCGCTTTACAATAGTAAAATTAAAGATATCGTGTTCTCGTACGATAAAGTTTTGAACTTCGACGGGGAAACGAGCGTGTACGTACAATATACTTGCGCGAGAGCGAACTCCGTTCTTCAAAAGGGCGGCGCGTTTGGCGACTATCAAATCCCCGAACTCTGTGCGGCGGAAATTGAACTTGCAAAAGCGCTTTCGGTATTCCCGAACACGGTAAAAGAGGCGGCGGAGAAGTACGAACCTTCGTATATTGCTCGTTTTGCGGTAGACGTGGCGCAAAAGTTCAACAAATTCTATTTTGATTGTAAAATTTTATCTGCGGAAGAAGAGAACGTAAAGAACTTCCGTTTGGCGCTTACGCAGGCAACCAAGCAAACGCTCACCAACGCGTTTAAATTGTTGGGGATTGGTATTCCCGAAAAAATGTAAAATGAAAGGCTTTCGGTTAAGACCGAGAGCCTTTTTTATTAACGTTGGTTTTTGATTAATCGTTTTTCAAGTAGCGCCACGGCGGCGTACATAGCGGCGGCAAGAACGCAAAGAATAAATACCGCGCTCATTACAAGGTCGAGTTTGAACACTTGACCGCCGTAAACGATAAGATATCCGATCCCCGCCTTCGAAACGATATATTCCCCCATAATCGAGCCGATCCAAGCCATACCCACGTTGATTTTCAGCATAGAAATAAAGTTGGGCAGGGCGGAAGGGATCACGAGTTTGGAAAGAATTTGCAATTTGGTTGCGCCCATAGATTTCAAGAGCAGGATTTTATTTTCATCCGTTGCCAAAAATCCGTTTAGCATATTCAAAATGCAAACGATTAACCCGATAATTACGGTCATAAACACAATGGCTTTACTACCCGTGCCGCACCAAATAATAATGAGTGGACCAAGGGCGATTTTCGGCAGGGCGTTAAGCACCACGATATAGGGCTCTAACACGCGGCGCAACAGGTCGCTCCACCAAAGTAAAAGGGCAATTAAAACGCCTAAAATAACGGCAATGGCAAACCCTGCAAGCGTTTCCCATAAAGTTGTGCCCACGTGGTAGAAAAGCGAGCCGCTCTCATATAAGTCTACAATCGTCTTTGCGATCCGAGAAGGAGAACTCGTAATAAAGGGGTTCACCCACTCTAAGGTTGCGGCAAGTTCCCAAAAACCGAGCAAAAGCAAGAGTGTCGCCACCCGCAAAAATTGCACGAATACCGTTTTTCTTTTTAAGCCTTTTAAATAGAGTAAATGTTCTCTTGTATATTCGGCGTTTTTCATGCGTTTAATTCCCCCCATAACACTTCAAACCATTTCGAAAATTGCTCGTTCTCACGCCGTTTTAGCGGTTCGGTTTCTTTAAAAGAAACCGTGTGTTCTGCAAGAACGGTGGCGGGACGCTTGGAAAGCACGAAAATTCGATCGGCAACGGAGATTGCTTCGCTAATATCGTGCGTGATGAGCAAAGTGGTTTTTTTCTCGCTCATAATAATGTTATACACGTCGTCGCAAACGGAAAGCCGCGTTTGGTAATCGAGCGCCGAAAACGGCTCGTCGAGTAAAAGTACGTCGGGGTTGAGTGCAAGGGTACGGATAAGAGCCGCGCGTTGCCGCATCCCGCCTGAAAGAGAGGAAGGATAACTCTTTAAAAATTGTTTTAATCCGTATTTTTCCGCCAGTTCCACGGCGCGTTTTTTATTTTCGGGGGTGTTCGTGCGCTTGATTTCAAGCGGCAAGAAAATGTTTTTTTCAATCGTTCGCCAAGGGAAAAGTTCGTCTTTTTGGAGCATATAACCGAACGAAACTCCGTCGTTTACCACTTTCCCTTCGGTGGGGGTAAGAAGCCCCGCTGCAAGGGATAAAAGGGTGGTTTTTCCGCACCCGGAAGGGCCAATAATGGCAACGAATTCGCCTTGACGAACGCTGAAATTCATATCCTTTACGGCAACCGTTTCGCCTTGTTTGCTATGGTAGTGCATCGATACGTTTTCAAAGCGTAAAACTTCTTTCATAGTGGTTTACCTTCGTAAGTGGAGTAGTATATCAGTTGGTTTGATAAACCGTTTCGTAAGCAATTTGAGCCAAAGAATTGTTGATGAGTTCCGAGTGGTTTACACGGCGCGTAAGTTCCCCTGCATTATCGATAACGTCCTGCAAACGGTTAAAACTTGCTTCCGTCATTGCCATATTCGTCACCCACGCGTCAATATCTTTATAGCGTTGAACGGATGCGGCGAGCGCGGTGACGGAAGTGGATTCAAAATAGGCGGTCAAGTACGGTGCAATCGTTTGAGCGTCCGTTTCCTGCACGTATTTAATGGCTTTCGTTACGGCGGTTAAAAATCCTTTTGCCGTGCTCTCGTTTTTATTGAGCCAACTTTCTTTTGCCATAAAGCAAGTGTAGGGAATTTCCCCGGAAGCTTCCCCAACGGAGGCTACTACGTAGCCTTTTCCTGCTGCTTCGTATTCGTATGCCACGGGGTCGAACATAGTACAATAGTCCGCCGTGCCCGCTTCAAAAGCGCTCGTCATCAGGTTAAACGCCACGTCGTAATTCAGCGTTAAATCCACGCCGTCCGTCAAGTTGTTGTTCTTTAAAATGTATTCGAACGTCATAGCGGGTACGCCGCCTTTTCTACCTGCCAGGATCTCTTTTCCGCGTAAATCCGTCCATTGAAAATTAGGCTCGGGGTTGCGGGAAACAAGGAAAGAACCGTCTCGCTTCGTCAGTTGGCCAAACACTTCGGGAACGTCGTTCGAGCCGCCGATAAGTACGTACAACGCCGCTTCAGGACCGCAAAAGCCCACGTCGGCATCTCCGGAAAGTACGGCGGACATTACGTTATCAGCCCCGCCGCCGTTCGTAAGTTCAATTTTAATTCCGTTTTCCTTGAAGTATCCAAGGGCATCCGCAAGGTAAAGCGGTGCGTAGAAAACGGAATGTGTCACTTCGTTAATTTTAACTTTTTTCAAACCGTCGCCATCGTCTTTGCATCCGGCAAAGGCGGGTAAAACGAAAGCGGTGGAAAGAAGAGTGGAAGAAAAAATGCGCATTAATTTGTTCATAATTTAAAAATCTCCGAGAAAAATTTGGAATAATATATTATATGAACGGGCAATTATAATTGACAATTCAAAAAAAAGTGGCTATAATTAAAGTCCTACCCTTTAAAAGGGTGCTTGAACGAATCGAAAAACACCGCCTAGCAATCGTTTGCACGGGCAAAAAGGAACGGTTTGATAATGGAAATGCAAAAGACGTACAACCCCAAGGACTTCGAAGACAGAATCTATGCCGACTGGGAACAGGCGGGAAATTTCCGCGCGGAAATCGACGAGCAACAGGTTCCGTTTACGATTATGATGCCTCCCCCCAACATCACGGGGCAATTGCATATGGGGCACGCAATGGACGCTACGATGCAAGATACTTTGATACGCTTTAAGCGTATGCAAGGCTATGCGGCGCTTTGGTTGCCGGGATGTGACCACGCGTCGATTGCTACCGAAGTCAAGATTGTGGAAAAGATGAAGAGCGAAGGGCTCACGAAAGCCGATTTGGGTAGAGACGGCTTTTTAAAGCGCGCTTGGGAATGGAAGGAACAGTACGGCAACCGTATTATGCTTCAACAACGCAAAATGGGTACGTCTTGCGATTGGTCTCGCCAAGCGTTTACCATGGACGATAAGTGCTCTCGCGCCGTTCGTGAAGTGTTTGTTAATTTGTATGAAAAGGGCTTGATTTATCAAGGAGATCGGATTATCAACTGGTGTCCTTGCTGTAAAACGGCGCTTTCGGATGCCGAAGTAGAGTATGCCGAAGAAAACGGCAATTTCTGGCATTTAAAATACCCGGCAACGGATGGTAGTGCGGAAGTTATCGTAGCGACCACCCGTCCTGAAACTATGTTAGGGGATACGGCGGTTGCCGTACATCCAGACGACGAGCGATATAAAAATCTCGTTGGGAAAACCTTAAAATTGCCCCTTGTGGATCGCGAAATCCCCGTTGTTGCGGACGAGTACGTTGATCCTTCGTTCGGTACGGGTTGCGTAAAAATTACGCCCGCTCACGATCCGAACGACTTTGAAGTGGGGAAACGCCACGATTTGCCGATCATCCGCGTGATGAACGACGACGGATCTATGAACGAAAAAGCCGGTAAATATAACGGTCTTGACCGTTATGAGGCTAGAAAAGCCGTGCTTGCAGACTTAGAAGCGAGCGGAAATCTTGTAAAAATTCAACCGCACGTACACAACGTTGGGCATTGCTATCGTTGCAACTCAACGGTAGAGCCGATCGTATCCAAGCAATGGTTCGTAAAAATGGAACCCCTTGCAAAACCTGCAATTGCTGCGGTTATGAAAAATAAGGTAAAATTCGTGCCCGATCGTTTCTCTAAAATCTACTATAACTGGATGGAAAACGTTCGCGATTGGTGTATTTCCCGTCAACTTTGGTGGGGGCACAGAATTCCCGTTTGGTACTGCAAGGATTGCGGGGAAGTGATCTGCGCGAAAGAAGATCCTACCGTTTGCCCGCATTGCGGTTCGCACGAATTGCACCAAGATGAGGACGTGTTAGACACGTGGTTCTCTTCGGCTCTTTGGCCGTTCTCTACGCTCGGTTTCCCCGAAGAAACGGAAGATTATAAGTATTTCTATCCCACCAACGTGCTCGTAACGGGCTACGATATCATCTTCTTCTGGGTTTCCAGAATGATTTTCTCGGGGATTGAGCACACGGGCAAAGTTCCTTTCCAAGACGTGTTAATCCACGGTATCGTTCGCGACGAGCAGGGTAGAAAAATGAGTAAATCGCTCGGCAACGGTATCGATCCGCTCGAAGTAATTGAAAAATACGGTGCAGACTCTTTGCGCTTATCGCTCGTAACGGGCGTTGCGCCTGGGAACGATACCCGTTATTCGGATACCAAGGTAGAATCCTGCCGTAATTTCATCAACAAACTTTGGAACGCGGCTCGTTTCGTGCTTATGAACGTTGAAGGGAAAAAGATCACGCCGATTGAGGAAGTGAAGTTCTCTCCTGCCGATAAATGGATTATTTCGCGGTTGCAAAACTGTATTCGCGAAGTCACGAACAACTTAAATAAATACGAACTCGGTGTGGCAAGCGATATTGCAACGGGGTTCGTTTGGGACGATTTCTGCGATTGGTATATTGAACTTTCCAAGCCCGCGCTTTATGGAGAAGACGAGAAGAAGAAATCGGATGCTTTGTCGGTGCTTTGTTTCGTGCTCGAAAACGCATTGAAATTGTTGCATCCGTTCATCCCGTTCGTCACCGAAGAAATCTACCAAAACTTGACGAATACGAGCGGTACGATTATGCTTGCTTCCTATCCCCGTTATAACTCGAAAATGGCGTATAAGAAGGAAGCAAAGGCGTTCGAAGGGGTCATGGAAATTATCAAAGCCGTTCGCGCTATGAAAAAGAGCGTGGATTGCCCGCCTGCCAAGAAAGTGGAACTCAATCTCGTAACGGAAGCTAAGCGGTTATTGCAAGCGAATAAAGATTGCATTA
>JAFTHR010000139.1 GCA_017457345.1 Clostridia bacterium
GCTTTGCCAAGAAGAGCAAACGTTGCTTTTTTGCCTTCTTCTACACCGGGTTGGTTAAAGGTGTTAATGTTGAACATTGCGCCTGCGTAAGCCGTTTGCAATTCAAACAAGAAGAGAAGTTGGCCGAGCGTGAACGCGTTGAGTTCGGGAATCCAAAGGGTGTAGTTTTGTCTGCCTGCTTTTGTGAGTGCGTAAGCCGTTGCCGCGTTTTCCGCTTGGATGAGTTCTTCCATCGTGTGCCCGCCAAGGAAAGCAACGTCTGGAATGTTTTCGCAACCGTGGGGAATGGGCATTTCGCAACCGTATTTTTTAAGGGAAAGGAAGGTGACAACTTTATCGAAAGGACCTTCGGTGTAAAGTTGTACTTGGGAGTGTTGGTCGGTCACGCCGAGCGATTTAACGGGCGTTTGACCAACGTTGCAAGGCTTGCCGTCTAACGTTTCGTTTTTGCCGAGAGATTCCGCCCAAAGTTGGCAGTACCAGTCTGCAAGGAATTTCAAGTTATCGGAGTAGGGCATCATAACGCCGATATTTTTGCCTTGTTCCATTGCCGCTACTTGAAGCACGGCGCTCATCAAAGCAGGGTTTTTGTTCATAGAAGGCTTGTTGCAAATACCGTCCATATACGCAGCCCCTGCCAAAAGACCTTGGATATCGATACCAAGCACCGCCGCGGGCAATAACCCTACGGGGCAAAGTTGGGAGAAACGACCGCCAACGCCGTCCGGGAGAACGTAGCTCTTAATGCCGCCGAGTTCGTCCGAAATCTTTTTCAAATTCCCTTTCTTTTCGTCGGTGGTGAAGATAACGTTATCTTTCACGTTCACGCCTGCTTTCGTTAACAAGTCGAGAATGATAAGATATTGCGTCATTGTTTCGCTCGTTGCGCCGGATTTGGAAATGACGTTGAAGCAAGTTTTTTCGGGTTCGATAACGTCTAACAAGTCACGCATTCTAACGGGGTCAACGTTATCCTCCACGTAGAATTTAGGACCTTTTCTCTTTGCTTTGGGCAAATCGTTGTAGTGCAAGTGGCAAAGCGCGTTAAACGCCATAATGGGGCCGAGTGCGCTACCGCCGATACCAAGAACCACGAAGTATTGGAAATCCTTGCGGATTTTTCTAGAAGTTGCAAGGATATCTGCAACAATCTCTTTTTGGTTGTAAGGAAGTTCCGTCCAACCCATATAGAGTTCGTCCTTCCCGCGGTTTTCTTTCACGTAGTTCCAAGCAGCGGTGGCTCTTGCGGAATACTTTTTCAAGTCTTTATCGGTAAAACCCTTGTCGCCAAGGAATTTATCGGTCATATTGTTATAGTCGAGCGTCACGCGCATATTATCGCGCCATTCTTTCGTTTTGTATGCCATAATTTTAGCAAACTCCTTTAGAAAATATAGTACTTTTATTGTAGAACAAAAAGCCGAGTATGTCAAGGCATAGAGCCTAAAAAATCAAGATTTTTGCAAAAAAAAGGATAAAAACCCCCTTTTTTTAAGCATTAAGCAAATTCCAAGCACGACAAGCAGAACCGCGGTTATGCTACCGCCAACAACGAAAACGCACCAGAAATCGTTTAACGTAAGTTCAAACGCTTTGTATAGCGCTTTTCCAAACGCCGAAAGTAAAATTGCGCTCGCAATGGCAACGAAAACAAGGGAAAAAAAGCGTTTGCTTGGTTTATAACGCTTAAACAAAAACGCGAGCGAGCAAACGGTGCAAATGGTAAAATTGACGCCGACTGCCACGATATAAGCGTACACGCCGATTACTTTTGGTAAAAACAAAATGCAAAGGAGCATACACCCTTCCCCGATAGAAGAGAACAAAAATGTTTGCCGTTCGAATCCCATAGAGTTTAAAATGCCCGAAGAGATCATGGAAACGGACATAGGGATTAAAACGGGGCAACTTTGCGCAATAATTTTCCCCGCTAACGGGCTAGAGAAGGTGATTGCGCCGATCGGTACGCCTAAAGCGGCTAAAAACGGGATTACAAGGCAGGCGATAAATAGGCTAGCCACAAGCCCGCGTTCGATATTTTGCGCAAGCGTTTTATAGTTTTTTTTGTAATAATTTTCGGAAAGTTCAGGCACGAGCACGAACGCGAGTGAACCTATCACCGTAGACGGGATAAATAACACGGGCGTCACCATCCCTGAAACCACGCCGTAAAGGGAAGTGGCGGAAGAGTACGTTTCCCCTGCTTTTACGAGCATTGCCGGCAATAACACGGCAACGGCTGAATTTACGAGAGAGTTCAAAGCTCGCATAGAAGTAATGGGTGCGGCGGAAGAAAAAAGCGGCTTTAACTGACCGTTTGGCGCGGCGAGTTTTCCGCCTTTTGCAAGGTAGCAAACGAAGGCTATTAGAAAGCAAGAAACGTCGGTAATTGCAACGGCGAGCGCGGCACGGCAAACCCCAACTTCCATAGAAGGGGCGGTAGTGAGTAAAAATACGCCCAAAAGTACGTTAACACACTCTTCCACGAGTTCTAAAACGGTGGGTAAAAGAAGTTGTTTATTCCCCCAAAAAAAGCCGTGTAAGGAGTGGTAAAGCGAAGAAAAGCACAGACCGATAAATAGGAGTTTCGTGGGGGCGATAGCCCGCCGATCGGAAAAGAGAACTGTGAGTTTATCGCCGAATAAAAACACGAATAAGCAGGCGGGGATTGTGATCAAAAGCCCTAGTAAAAAGGCGGCGGACAAGGTATTTTGCGAACTGTTTTTTGCGCCCGTTGCGTTGTGTTTACAAACGAGCCGAGAAGTGGTGACGGGGATGCCGCCCGAGCCGAGTGTGACGAATACGAAATAAAAAGAAAGGGCGGTTTGATATAGCCCCACGCCTTCCGCGCCAAGCGTGCGGGATAGAAGAATACGATATAAAAAGCCAAGCGCGCGCTTTAAAACGGAAAGCGCGGTGACGGAGGAAACGTTTTGCACGATACTTTTTTTCATAGTTTATTGTACGAGTACGCGCCCGCGATTATGAAAAAATAACGGATATTTTTTTTGGGTGTTGCATAAGATAGTAGCGCTATGTTAAACGTTCCAAACGTCATTTATTACAAAGTAAAAAAAGGGCAAACGCTCGGCGGAATTGCCGCGCATTTTTCCTGCCCTGAGCGGCTAATCGTGCAAGAAAACGGGCTAAAAGAAGAAGTTTTCGAAGGGCAGGTATTGAAATTGCCGCAAGCACGTGCGAATTTATATACCGCACGGGCAGGAGACGAGAAAACGTTGCTTTCGGGCACGGAAAGCGCGTATAACGAAAAGAACGGCGTGCATCCGCCCTATCCGGGGCAAAAGATATATTTGTAATTGCTCGCGCGCGTAGGCACAAAAACGGGAGCGAACGGAATATGATGTAATAGGTTATTGAATGTTCGAAAAACGCGAAAAACTTTCTCGCGTTTCTCGTAGAGGAGGTCAAAAATGTCGTTTTATTCTAATTTTCAATCGGACAAATGTCCCGGACAGATTACGGGCAATCCGTTAAACGGCTTAACGGAAAAGGTTTGTATTCAAGCGGAAAAGATTTTTGATGCGGCGATTAAACAAACGCAAATTGAAAACTATACTTTAACGCTTACCGATTTAACGCCTGAAAATCCTACATATCCTCTCACCTTTATCAGCGCGCGTTCACTCACGAGCGCGGCGACCGTTTCTAACTTGAATATCGATCGCCAAGCGGATAAAAATTGCGCGAGAGTGCAAGCCACCGTGTCGGTACCCGTCGAGGTGCTTTATACCGACGCGAACGGCGTGGAGGGGAGTGCAACGGCAACCGTTTCTATCGTACAGGATGTGTTAATGGCTGTTCCCAGCGCTTCGATTATCCCTTCTTCGGTGCAAGCGGTGGCAAGCGAAGTAGCGCCTGAAGTCACGTTCGACGCAACGAATAATACTTTCGTTGTAAGCCTGTGCGTGACGGTGATTTTAAAAATTTCTATGCCCGTTGAATTGCTCGTGCCGAGTTATGGATATTGTGCGATCCCGCCCGCGCAGGACTATTCGCAAGAAATTTGTGCAGGATTTTTCGAATTGCCGCTTTACCCCAAATCGAAATGCGGCGGAAAAACCGGTTGCTAAAAACGTCATCAAAAAACAACGCAACGATTGTTGCGTTGTTTTTCTAGTTGATAGAGCAAAAGAATACCCCCGTTGCTTGGCGCAACAGGGGTACTTTTTTTAGATTAGAGATTCGTGAAGAGATTAACGATAAGATCCCAAAGGGGAGTAATTTTCACGAGTACGGGTACAAGGATAAGGGAGATAACGGACATAAGTTTAATCAAAATATCCATTGCGGGACCAGCGGTGTCTTTCAAGGGGTCGCCAACGGTGTCGCCCGTGATAGCCGCTTTGTGTGTTTCGCTACCCTTGCCGCCGAACTTGCCGGATTCAATGTATTTCTTTGCGTTATCCCAAGCGCCGCCCGAGTTTGCCATAAATACGGCAAGCATGATTGCGGAAACAAGGCCACCGATAAGTAGACCGCCCAAACCTGCCGCGCCGAGCACTAAGCCGGATACGGCGGGTGCTAAAATTGCAAGCACGCCGGGAGCAACCATTTCACGAAGAGATGCCTTCGTGGAGATGTCGATACAACGGTTATAATTAGGAACGCTCTTGCCTTCTAAGATAGCAGGATCATTTTGGAATTGAGATCTAACTTCGTCTACCATCTTATTCGCCGCTTTACCAACCGAGCCGATCGTCATTGCGGAGAAGAGATAAGGGAGCATTGCGCCAATGAGCATACCGATAAGTACGCAAGGGTTGTTGAGTTCGATAGAGAAGGTGGGCACGTGAACTTTAACCGATTCGATAAAGGAAACGATAAATGCAAGCGAAGTAAGCGTTGCAGAACCGATACAGAATCCTTTACCGATCGCTGCGGTGGTATTCCCAACGGAGTCAAGTTTATCGGTGATGCCACGAACTTCTTCGGGGAGGTGTGCCATTTCGGCAATACCGCCGGCGTTATCCGAAATAGGACCGTAGCCGTCAACGGAAACCGTAATACCAACGGTACAAAGCATACCAACTGCAGCAAGCGAAATACCGTAGGCGCCGCCAAAGAAGAAAGCGAGTGCGATAGCAATGCCAAGGCAGGCAATGGTGAGCCAAGTGGACTTCATACCAACGCCAAGCCCTGCAATAATGTTCGTGCCGTGACCGGTTTGAGATTCTTTGGCGATTTGCTTAACCGATTTAAAGGAATCGGAAGTGTAAAGTTCTGCCACGAATCCAACGGCAATCCCTGCCGCAAGACCGGTGATAACGCAGAACATATACTTATAATCTTTTAAGTAGAAGATGGAAAGTAAGACGGAGGCAACTACCACCACGCCCGTTGCGATATACGTAGAGATATTGAGAGCCTTATGGGGATCTGCCCAGTTTCTAGAACGCACGATAAGCACGGAAACAACGGCTGCCAAAATCCCAACGCCGCAAATAAGAAGCGGGAATAAAAGGTGCTTATAGGAAAGCCCCGTAAAGAGAGCCATCGTAAGGCAAGAAATAATAGAGCCTACGTACGATTCGGTAAGGTCGGAACCCATACCAGCGATATCGCCAACGTTATCGCCAACGTTATCCGCGATAGTAGCAGGGTTTCTAGGATCGTCTTCAGGGATCCCTGCTTCGAGTTTACCAACGAGATCGGCGCCAACGTCTGCCGCTTTCGTATAGATACCGCCGCCCACACGTGCAAAGAGTGCAATAAGCGAGCAACCAAGGCTATATCCGGTAAGGATTTGTACGGGCGCGTACACGCTACTTGTAATAAAGTAAACTACCAAGAAAATGGCAACGAGCCCTAAAAGACCGAAACCTGCAACGGAAAGACCGAGTACGGCACCGCCGCCGAATGCGGTTTTGAGTGCGCCGGACATACCCTCTTCTTTTGCTTTGATTGCGGTAGTTGCGTTAGCCTTCGTTGCGATCGCCATCCCGATCCAGCCGGCAACTGCCGAGAAACAAGCGCCTATAACGAAACAGATAGCCGCTTGCCAACCGATCCCCTCAGCGCCTTTTAAAGCGGGGATAAAGCCGAGCACGGCTAAGAGTGCGCCTACCCCTAACACGAAGGGAATGATCAATTTGTATTCGCGCACGAGGAAGGTCATAGCCCCGTCGTGAAGATACTTTTGAATTTCTTCCACATTCTTATCGCCGATCTTCAAGCGAGACACTCTGCGGAAAAGCACGAACACGTAGCAAAGAGTAATCAACGCGGCGAAGGCGACGAGAACTATCGGAAGATAAATTTTTACGTCCATGATAAAATCTCCTTTTAGTAAATTGTTTCATCTATAGGGCTTCGTGGCATATAAGGATAGTTAAAAGCACGCAGCGGTATAAATATAATGGTATTATATCACTTTATTACGTAATTTTCAAGTGGGATCGTAAATTTTAGAGAAAGAAATTATGCAAAAACGTAAATTTTTTCACATTTCATAAAAAGAAACGGCGTAGCCTTGTTGCTACGCCGTTATAATTGCTATGGAGTTAGTGGGTGACGGGCGTTCTTTGCGGTTCACAGGTCACGCGCATACCGAGTGATTTAAAGAGTTTTTCGTCTACGGTCGATAAAATAACGGTAGAGTGAATTTCACAATTTTTCAACTTATCTAATTCTTCAAGCGCGAATTTTGCGGTGGGGTTGGTCACGGCGCAAATGGAGAGCGCCATCAACACCTCGTCGGTATGCAAACGGGGATTTGCCGCACCCAGGTGATGAACTTTGAGTTTTTGGAGAGGTTCGATCACGTTCGGGGAGATCAGTTCTATCTTATCGTGGATGCCGCCGAGCGCCTTTAACGCGTTCAAAAGTGCGGCGCTTGCCGCTCCAAGCAGTTTGCCCGTTTTGCCCGTTACGATTCGCCCGTCTGGCAATTCGATTGCGGCGGCGGGTGCGCCCGTGTCCGCCGCCTTTTGCAAGGCAGGCAAAACAACGGCGCGGTTTTCGGGCGCGAGCCCTAATTTGCGCATCAAAAGTTCAATTTTAGAAACGACTTCTTTATTGATTCTACCCGTTCTTGCTTCGCAAAGCGCCGTGTAGTAGCGGCGGATTAATTCGTCTTTGGAAGCCTGTTTACAATTCTCGTCGTCCACGATACAAAATCCCGCCATATTA
>JAFTHR010000140.1 GCA_017457345.1 Clostridia bacterium
ATCTACGGAAGACGGCGCTCGGCTTTGGCGAATCCGCACGTATAAATCTTTATATCAAAAACTTTGCAAATAACGAAACTTGAGCGGAAAAGGAAAACCTTTCTCCGCTCGGTTGCTTTTAAAAAAACGAAAGAAAGGGCGAAAAATGCGTACGATTTTCGGGTATTTCAAACCGTATAAAAAACAAAGCGTAATGGGACCGTTGTTCAAACTGCTAGAAGCAACGTTTGAATTGATCGTGCCTTTTATCGTTGCGCTTATCGTCGATCGCGGGATCGGCGCGGAAGTGAACGGGGCGTACCCGAACGCCGATAAACCGTTCATTTTCGCTATGTTCGGCGTGCTCGTACTGCTCGGCGTGGTAGGGTTTTTGTGTTCGATTACGGCGCAATACTTTGCGGCGAAAACGGCAACGGGCATTTCGGCGCATATAAGAAAGGATTTGTTTAAAAAAGTACAATCCCTTTCGTATGCCGATTTAGATAAACTTGGAACTTCCACCGTACTTACTCGTATGACGGGAGATATCGACAAGTTGCAATCGGGCATAAACCTTGGGTTGCGGCTCTTGTTGCGTTCTCCGTTTATCGTGTTTGGCGCAATGATTACGGCGCTATTTATCGATCCAAAATCCTTCGGCGTGTTCGCCGTTGTTATCGTGGCGCTTGCCGTGGTGGTATACGGGGTGATGTTCCTTTGTATGCCCCTTTATAAAAAGGCGCAATCGGGGCTTGATCAAGTGACGAAATCTACCCGTGAAAATCTTACGGGGGTGCGGGTTTTGCGTGCGTTTTGTATGGAGCAAAAGGAAGAGCATTCGTTTGCAGAAAAGAACGAAACGCTTACCAAGCGCCGCAAGTTCGTGGGTAGAATTGCCGAAATTACCAACCCACTCACGTACGTTATCGTCAACTTAGGAATTATCGTGCTTTTATGGACGGGCGCTATTCGCGTAGACGGGGGCAATCTTTCGCAAGGTAGCGTGATTGCGCTCTATAACTTGATGAGCCAAATCCTAATTGAACTCATCAAACTTGCAAATTTGATTGTGACGATCACGAAAGCGGCGGCGTGCGGTAGCCGTATCGAAAGCGTTTTAAAAACCGATCCTTCTATAAAGGACGGTACGCTCCCTGCGCAAAAGCGTGACGACTTGCCGTACGTGCTCTATCAAGGGGTTTCCGTGCGTTATCAAGGCGGCGGTGAAAACGCCATCCACGGCGTGGATTTAAGCGTGGAAAAGGGGCAAACGATCGGCATAATCGGGGGCACGGGGTCAGGGAAAACCACCCTTGTAAACGCGCTCCCTAGGTTCTATGAAATTACGGAAGGCGAACTGTACGTAGACGGAGTTTCTGTGAAAGATTATCCGTTAGAGCAGTTGCGTTCGTTTATCGGCGTCGTGCCCCAAAAGGCGGTGCTCTTTAAAGGTACGGTAAAAAGCAATTTGGCGTTCGGCGATAAAACGGCGGACGACAAGTGGCTCACGGCGTGCTTAGAAGCGGCGCAAGCCAAGGAGTTCGTGTTGGAAAAAGGCGGGTTAGAAACGCCCGTAGAACAGGGCGGTAAAAACTTTTCGGGTGGGCAAAAGCAACGGCTTACGATTGCACGCGCGCTCGTGAAAAAACCGCAGATTTTGATTTTAGACGATTCGTCTTCGGCGCTCGATTACGCAACGGATAGAGCACTCCGTTCCGCCATTAAAAACTTGCCGTTTAAGCCCACGGTATTCGTGGTTTCACAGCGTACTTCGTCGGTGAGAAACGCCGATAAAATCGTGGTGTTAGAAGACGGCGCGGTAGTAGGCGTAGGCACGCACGAAACGCTGCTTAAAGAATGCTCCGTGTATAGAGAAATCTACGAGTCGCAATACGGCGAAAGGGGGCATGTATGAAAATGAAAGCCAAAACCCCTTTAAAAAGAGCAGAACGGAGCACTTTAAAGCGCGTGCTTGGGTATGCGTTTAAATATCCGTTTTCGGTATGCGGTTCTCTTATTTTTGCGTTTGCGAGCGTGGTTTGCACGTTGTTCGTGCCCGTGTTGATCGGGGATGCAATCGATTGTATCGTAGGGCAAGGCGCGGTGGATTTTGAAACGTTGAAAACGCTGTTTTTCAAAGTGATTGCGTTTGCCGTTTCGGCGGCGATAGCGCAATGGATAACGGGCGTTTGCAACAATCGGCTTTGTTGCAACGTCGTACGGGATATCCGTGCGGACGCGTTCCGTAAAATTATGCGGTTGCCCGTTGCCTATCTCGACAAGCACGCGCACGGGGATACCGTGAGCCGCGTGGTGGCGGATGCCGACCAGTTTGCCGACGGGTTATTGCTCGGTTTTTCGCAATTTTTCGTGGGGATTACCACCATTATAGGTACGATTGCGTTTATGCTTATGACGAGTTGGATAATAGGGCTCGTGGTGGTGCTCGTCACGCCGCTCTCCTTATTCGTGGCACGGTTCGTGGCAACGCATACACACCGGTTCTTTAAAACGCAAACGGAAGTCCGCGGCGAGCAAACGGCGTTTACGGAAGAACGGATTTCAGGGCTTAAAACGGTGCAGGCTTTCTCGCAAGAAGACGAGAGTTTAGAAGTATTTGAAGAGATAAACGAACGGCTGGAAAAGGCGTCTATGAACGCCGTATTCTATTCGTCGCTCACCAACCCTTCCACGCGGTTTATCAACAACTTCGTGTACGCACTCGTGGCGCTTATCGGCGGTTTTAGCGTGCTGGCAGGCGGCGGGTTCACCGTGGGGGATTTGACCAAGTTTTTGGCCTACGCCAACCAGTACACGAAACCGTTTAACGAAATTTCGGGGGTAATTACCGAACTCAAAGGTGCGTTTACCTGTGCGGCGCGGATCTTTGAATTGATCGACGAAACGGAAGAAGTTCCAGACGAGGAGAATGAAGAACTTTCTAGCGTGCAAGGCGCGGTAGAACTTTGCAGTGTAGATTTTTCCTACGAAAAAGATAAAAAACTGATCGAAAACCTTTCCTTAAAAGTTGAAAAGGGGAAACGTGTTGCGATCGTTGGGAAAACGGGTTCGGGGAAAACAACCCTTGTCAACCTGTTCATGCGCTTCTACGATACCGACGGCGGGGAAGTGAAAATAGATGGCAAGAACGTGAAATCGCTCACGAGAAAGTCCGTTCGAAAATCGTTTGGGATGGTGTTGCAAGAAACGTGGATAAAGAGCGGCACGGTGAAAGAAAACATTAAAATGGGCAACGAATCGGCTACGGATGAAGAAGTGGTGGCGGCGGCGAAAGCGGCGCACGCACACGGCTTTATCAAGCGGTTAGAGAACGGGTACGATACGCCCTTAAAAGAAGACGGCGGTAGTTTATCCGAAGGGCAAAAGCAGTTGCTTTGCATTGCACGGATTATGCTCGCGTTGCCGCCTATGTTGATTTTAGACGAGGCTACGTCTTCTATCGATACCCGCACGGAATTGAAAATTAGCGACGCGTTTACTGCGCTTACCAAAGATCGCACCTCCTTTATCGTGGCGCATCGGCTTTCCACGGTAGAAAATGCCGACGTGATTTTGGTGATGGAAAAAGGTGCGGTGGTGGAAAAGGGCACGCACAAAGAACTAATAGAAAAACGCGGGGCGTATTTCGAACTTTACAATAGCCAGTTCCGTTAAAGCGTTGGACTTACCAAGGAGTATATTCAGTGGAGAAACAGTTAAAAATAAAAACGCTGAAAAGCCTATATAAAAACGCGCTAGAACTCATTCTCGTGGGCGGTTTAACGGGGATTTTCGTTGGATTTACCGTTACGGTATTTAACCTGCTTGCCCACGAAGGAGAAGAGATTTCCAGCGGGGTGTACGCATACGTGCGCGCAAACCCCGCGTTTATCCCACTTCTTTTGTTGGCGCTCACAATCGGTGCGTTTTTAATCGGCACTCTTCTTCGCGTATCGGAAATTATTTGCGGTTGCGGAATTCCGCATGCCGAGGGCGCAACGCGCGGCAGTATCCGTTTCCGTTGGTGGAGAGATGCAACGGCTATGTTTGCGGCAAGTTTGCTCGGCGTGTTTATGGGGCTTTCGATCGGCGCGGAAGGGCCGAGCATATTTATCGGCGCGGCGTGTGGTGACGGCGTTGCCACCATCACGAAACGCAACGAAATGATCAAGCGCTACCAAATTACGGGTGGTGCGTGTGCAGGGCTTGCGGTGGCGGCGAACGCTCCGCTTACGGGTATGGCGTTCGCCTATGAAGAAGCGCATAAACGCTTCA
>JAFTHR010000141.1 GCA_017457345.1 Clostridia bacterium
AGCCCGCTAACGGGCCGGAACTCATACATTCGCGCAAGCCTTTTTCCACGGCGGGGAAGTAGGACTTGGGTACTGCGCCGCCAACCACTTCTTCGTCGAACACGAAATCTTCTTCGGTGGGCTCGAAACGGATCAAACAATGCCCGTATTGACCGTGCCCGCCCGTTTGCTTGCGGTATTTTCCTTCCGCTTCGGCAACGCCGCGGATCGTTTCCATATACGCCACTTGGGGCTCGGAAAGTTTCACGTCTACCCCGTAGCGAGATTTAATCTTTTTCGCAAGCAATTCCAGTTGCATATCCCCTTGCCCGCTCAAAAGGATTTCGCCCGTAGCGGCGTTCTTTTCCACGGAGAAGGTGTAGTCTTCTTCCATCAGTTTATTGAGCCCTACAAAGATTTTATCTTCTTCCCCTTTCTTTTCAGCGCTCACCGCCAAAGAGAGTGTGGGCTTGGGGAAGTGGATGGGCTGGAACTTCACTTTTGCGTTCACGTCGCAAAGGGTATCCCCCGTGTAGGTATCGCCGAGTTTACTAACCGCGCCGATATCCCCCACTTCGAGTTGTGGCACGGCTTCCGTTTTCTTACCGCGTACCACGTAGATTTGCCCGATCCGTTCTTCCTTTTCGGTGTTCGGGTTCCAAACGGACATACCGCTCTTCAGCGTGCCGCGGAATACCTTTAAATAACTGAGTTTGCCCGAGTACGGGTCGATAACCGTTTTAAACACTTGCGCGGCGAGCGGGCCGTCTGCTTCCGCTTCTATACGGACAACTTTATCGGCAACCAAATCGTCTACGAGCGCGCTGCGTTCGCTTGCTTGCGGCATATAGGTGACGATTTCATTGAGCAAATTGATAACGCCGCGGTTTTGGAGTGCGCTCCCTGCCATCACGGGGATGGTGTTTACGGTTGCAATCCCCACGCGAATGCCGCGGATCGTTTCTTCACGGGATAAGAAGCCCGTTTCAAAGTATTGATCCAGGAGCACCTCGTCGTTTTCCGCCGCCGTTTCCATTAAGTTATATTGCATAGTGCGAACTTGTTCTTTCAACTCTTCCGGAATAGGAATTTCCTGCGGGCCTTCGGCTTTGAAAAGATACGCGCGTTCCTGCAAGGCGTTAATACAGCCTTGCATTTTGCCGTTTTCCATAATCGGGATTTGAATAGGCGCAAGTTTCCCTGCGTATTTTTCTTTGAGCGCGGCAACCGTGCCGAAATAATCGGCGTTTTCTTTGTCCATACCGTTGATAAAGATGATGAGCGGTTTGCCGATCTTTAAGCAATTATCCACAACCGCTTCCGCGCCTACGGGAATCACGCCGTTTGCGCCGATAACGAGCAGAGCACCGCCTGCGGCACGCAAGCCTTGCGTTCTCTCTCCTTCAAAATCGTAGTAGCCGGGCAGGTCGAGCAAATTAACTTTAACGCCTTTCCAGGTAAGGTGCGAGCAAGACGTGTAAACGGACATTTTCTTTGCCCGTTCGAGTTCGTCGAAGTCGGAAACGGTCGTCCCGTCTAAAACTTTTCCTTGCCGATCGATAGCGCCTGCGCTGGCGAGCATTGCTTCCACGAGCGTGGTTTTGCCTTCGCCGCTGTGCCCGATTACCGCGATATTACGGATATTTTCTCCGTGAGTGTTCATAACTTTGTCCCCCTTATAAACTGATTTTGGGTAAAAAACCGAAAGTTTCGGTCACTTTTTGATAAGTATTAACATTATAGTATACTTTCACGGATTTTTCAAGGGGTTTTTCAAAAAAAACTTAGGCGGCGGGGTAGAAAAGGGGAGAATGATTGCGCTCGGCGTGCGCGAAAGAATTGACAAGAGTGAAAAAAAGGACTATAATAAACGGGAAGAAAACAGGGAGAGAAGGAAATGGAACGGATCTATTTCGACCACGCGGCAACCACGCCGCTCGATAAAGAGGCGTTTGAAAAAGCCGCGCCTTACTACACGGAGTTTTTCGGCAACGCCGATTCTCCCCACTCGTTCGGGCGAAAAGCGCAGGCGGCGGTGGATCAAGCGCGGGATAAAATTGCCGAACTTTTAGGCGCGAAACCGAGCGAGATTTATTTCACTTCCGGTGGCACGGAAAGCGATAACTGGGCGCTTACGGGCTGCGCCGAAGCAAAGAGAAAAGAAGGAAAAAACAAAGTTTTAATTTCGGCGATTGAGCATCACGCCGTTTTAGAAACGGCGCAAAAACTTGCCCAAAACGGCTTTGAAATAGGCTATATTCCCGTAAATGAGCAGGGCAGGGTAGAGATTTCCGCGCTTTTAGAGATGATGGACGAGCACGTGGCGGTTGTTGCCGTAATGGCGGCGAACAACGAAACGGGCGTTGTGCAGCCTTGCAAAGAGATTGCAAAAATCGCGCATAGTTGGGGTGCGCTCTATTTTATGGACGCCGTTCAACTTGCTCCTTACGCGCGCATCAACGTGAAAGAAATAGAAGCGGACGCGGTGGCTATTTCGGCGCATAAATGCTACGGGCCGAAAGGGGTTGGCGCGCTGTATATTAAGGAAAAAGTAAAGGTAGGCAAACTCATTGTAGGCGGTGAACAAGAGCGCGGAATGCGCGGCGGCACAACCGCCGTACCGCAAGTGGTGGCGTTCGCGTGCGCGTATGAAAAGTGCGTGCAGGAAGCGGAAGAAACGGCAAAGAAGATGGCAACTTATAAAAAACTGTTTTTGCAAGAACTTGCCGAATTAGAGTTTGCGAGCGTGAACGGGGACGTGGAAACATCCCCCACGGGCGTAGTCAACTTGAAACTGAGCGGCGTGGAGAACGCGGCGTTTTTATACAGTATGGACTTGCAGGGGGTGGCAATATCAGCGGGATCTGCCTGTGCAAGTGCTTCGGTAAAGCCGAGCCACGTGCTCCTTGCAATGGGGCTTAGCGAAGCGGAAGTAAAAAACAGCGTTCGCTTTAGTTTTGGCAAAGGGAACACGGAAGAAGAAATCGTTCGCGGCGCAAAGATCGTAAAAGAGACGGCGCGCAAGATAAAAAACGCGTAAAAAAGGGTTAAAAATGGCGAGCAATCCCTTTACTAATCCAAAAAAATATGCTATAATGGAAACAATGAAAAAACGGAGGTAGGAAATTATGTCGCGTATTATTACTGACGAATGCGTTGCTTGCGGCGCGTGCTGTGATACTTGTCCCGTTGAAGCGATTGCGCTTGGCGACGCGGGTATTTACGTTGTAGATCCCGACGTGTGCGTGGACTGCGGCGCTTGTGAAGACGCTTGCCCTACGGGTGCGATCAAAGAGGCGTAAAAGTACAACCGAAAAGGCTCGGAGAAACTCCGAGCCTTTTTTTCTTATCGTTTGCGCGCAAGAAAAATGGGTTAATTTGTTGAATATAGTTGAAAAATGGCGAAAAAGATGGTATAATAAACGCAAATACGAATGAACGGAGGGAATTATGCCTACGGTGGAAGAGTATCAAAGCAAAATTAAGCGTGTTTTAATTACCAAAGAAGAAATCGATGCGGCAATTGTAAAAGCGGGGAAATATATCGATTCGCTTTACGACGGTCGCCCCATTTTACTCGTTAGCGTTTTAAAAGGCGCGTTCGTGTTTATGGCGGACTTATGCCGCGCGGTGAGCGTACCCTGTGAAATCGGGTTTATGTGCGCAAAGAGTTATTACGAAGGAACGGTTTCTTCCGGCGTTGTAAAAATCACGATGGATTTAGATAGAGAGATCGAAGGCTACCACGTGATAATCGTGGAAGATATTATCGACACGGGCAGAACACTGAACGATTTGGTGCAAGTGTTAAAAGCGCGCAATCCGCTTTCCTTGCGCGTGGTATCCCTGTTAGACAAGCCGTCCCGCCGTTTGGTGGATTTCAAAGGTGACTATACCTTATTTACCATCCCCGATCATTTCGTTATCGGGTACGGGTTAGACTGCGCCGAATACTATCGCAACCTGCCTTATATAGCGGAATACGGCGAATAAGGGGCTACCATGGCATTACTGAGCCGTTCGAAAGCCGTTTTATTTAAAATGGTAGACGACATCAAGAAAGTACTCTTTTTCGTCAACGTTTTCGTTCCCATCATTTTCTTTGGAAACTACGGTTATTCCATTTACAAAAACGTTCATCACTTAGCCTTTCTTATTATCTATTCGCTACTGTTTGTACTTTCGGTTATTGCGTACGTGCACTATTTAGCAACGCACAAAAAATCTTCGAAAAACAGCAAAGGCGTAAAGCGAGTTATCAAGTCCTTTAAATACCTTTTGAACGCGGCAATGATCGGCGTTAAGGTGTTTGAAATGGTGAAATACGGCTTGGGCGATTTCGATAAGATCTTGTTGATGATCTCGGCGATTTCGCTTGCGGTGCAAGTGCTTATTATGCTCGTGAGCATTTATATAGATAACTACGTGAAACTGTTCAGCGCGTCGCTGGAAATGGACTTGGCTTTCTTCACAAAACTTTCCAAACTCGGCGGAGTGAAAGGGGCAATGTATGAACTAGTAGACGCACCTTTAGAAGCGATTGCAAATAAGATTGAAAACAAACAACCCGAATACACGGAAACGGAACTTTACTTAAACGAACTTGCGCAAAAATACGAAGCAGAAGAAGCAAAGCGCAAGAAACAAAAAATTGAAGAAAAGAAAAAACTCGGCGAAGAGCGCGCCGAAAACAAAAAACAAGAAATTGTGGAACATTTAAAAACGATTAAAGAAAAAGTCTTTCACAAAAACGCAAAATAAACGAAAAAGCACCCCTAGGTGGGTGCTTTTTTTATTTTATTCTACCAAGCAGATAATCAACGGAAACGTCGAGAGTGTTTGAAAGGACGAGCAAATTATCGAGAAACGGCTGAGTTTTTCCTTTCAACCATTTATTAAAATTATCGTAAGACAACCCCGTTTTTTTGTGCAAGCCGTATTGAGAAATGTTTTTTAAAGCAAGCAAATCGCGAAAACGCTCGGCGAACGGCGGAGCAGGTTGATAGCAGATTTCATATTTCGGCTCGTCTGTAAGACCAATTAAGAAATCGGCGGAACAATGAAAATAATCCGCGAGAGCCAAGAAATTACTTAAAGAAGGCAGACGCACACCTTGTAAATAACGCGTGATCGCGCTCCGCGAAATTGCAATTTGTTCCGCTAACGATTTTGGTGTTTCTTCGTGCTCGTCCATTAACTCGGCGAGCCTTTCTTTTACTTTCGACAAAATAACCATAAACTAGACATCCTTCTACAAATTATTATCTACGACTTTGGTACAAAACAATTGATTTGTGCCAAAGTCGTGATGTATAATAAATGTATTAAGAAATCGGCGCGCGATTTACGAAAGAAAAAAAGGAGGGATAGAAAGTTATGACGAAAGAAGAGTTTTTGCAAACGCTACTGGTGATGCTCAAAGACGAGATTGTTGGCGAAGTTGTGCTTGAGCGTGGAAACGTGCTCGTTCGCTTGGAAAACGGTGAAACGTTTTGCGTTAGCGTGAAAAAAGCATAAAAAAAGCACCCCGTTCAAGGGGTGCTTTTTCTTAGATAAATCGCCGAGTTTCTATATAGTAGTTCCAATAACGAGTGTCCGACATTTTCACTATGCGCGCGTAGTCGGAAGCGGTGTGGAGCATATAGTCGTTTCCTAAATAGATCCCCACGTGCCCCACGCGGTTGATGCCGGTGTTATTCACACGGTATTCGTTGGTGAAATAAATGCAGTCACCCCGCCGCAGGTTGGATTTAGAAACGTACTTTCCCTGTACCACTTGGGTGCGGGTGTTAACGTCTAAATTGACGCTAGCACCATGATAGAAAATGTATTGCATAAGCGAAGAGCAATCAAAAGCCGCTACCGAGAAACCGCCAAGGAGTTTTCCTTTGCCGTTATGTAGCCGCGTTGCGCCGTACACGTATTTCGTTCCCACGAGTTTGTACCCGATTTCAATCACTTGTTCAATGCGTTCGTCGTCGCTTTTTTCCAGCGAAAAAGTTTGAGCGTAGTCGGCGTGCAGATAAGCGATTTTGTTCTTATAGTACACGGCGTACCAATTCCCTTTCTTTTCACGGAGCAGATAGCGGGTGTTTTTCTCCGCCGTGCCAACAACGCTAGCAGAAGTGCTCGGCGAAGAACGCAGGTTCACGCTCGTGCCTTTGCAGATGATGAGTTCGTCCGTTTTTACTACCACTTCGGGCTCGGTTGGTTTGTTTTCTTCCTTATCGACCGCGGGCGGCGGGGTTGGAGTATCGGGTTCTACGGTTGGATCGCTTGGGAGCGGCGCAGAGATCTCCGGGGGGATAATTTCGCCTTGTTCTTGCTTTTCGCAGGCGTATAGCGCGGGGGTGAGTGCCGCCGCAAGCAGTAAACATAAAATGCTTTTTTTCATCAATCAAAAAGTCCTCCTTTATAAGACTAACAAATCTATGATAACGGATAATCGGCACGCAAAGCAATAGTGAGAAAGCCCCAAAAAAGGGAATGGTTGCGCATAATGGAAAAGGCAGGTAAAAAACGCCGCATTATAGGAAAATGTTGCCGAAAAAGTTAAGTTTTTTCGGGGATAATTCTTTCGAACGTTGACTTTCTTTGCCCGAGTATGTTATAATACCGCTATGGAAAAGGCAAAGACGAAACAACCGATCTTAACGGACGTGCATAACCATTCAAACTTCTCGCCAGACGGCGTTTCTACGCTTACTGAAATGGCGGCGGAGGCGTTCGCGCGCGGTGTGGCGTATTACGGGATTTCCGAACATATCAACTACGACGTGTGTTTCTTCGTTCCGGAAAAAGACAAGGCAAACGAGACCACGAACGAGCAAGCCTATAACCTTGCGGCAAGAAAGTTGCAAAGGGAATACGCGGGAAAAATGGAGATGCTCGTAGGCGCGGAGTTTGGATATTTAAAGGATAGCGAAACGCTAAAAGCCTATTGCGAATACGCCGAAAAATACCGTCCGGATTTTATTGTGAACAGCATCCATTTAGACGGTAAAACGGATTATTATCTTCGCCACGCGTTCTATGAAAAGGACGGCTCTTTAAGGGAGAAAAAAACGGTGTACGCCGAATATCTTTCGCTCGTAAAGGAAAGCCTTTCCGCACCGTATCCATACGATATCGTGGGGCATATCGGCTACTCTGCGCGCTACGCACCCTACCCGGATAAAGGGATGCGCTACGAAGATTTTAAAGAAGAGTTCGATAGCATTTTAACGGAGATAATTTCGCGCGAAAAAATCCTAGAAGTAAACGGCTCGGCGCAAGGTCTTGCAGGGTGTACGGTGACGGATGAAAGCGTGGTGCGGCGGTACTTTGCGCTTGGCGGAAGAGAAGTTTCCTATGCTTCGGACGCCCATCAAACAATCTCTTTAATGCGGGGCAGGGAAGAGGTTATCGCGTTTTTAAAAGAGATAGGGTTTACGTATATAACCGTTCCCTGCCGCGGTAAAAAGATAAAAATAGAGATATAAAAAAAGGGGGGGGATAGGCGTGTCCCGGTTAGATTTATTAAAACTGATGCAATCGCTTGGCGAAGAAACGGAACTTGCCGATTTCACGCCCGAAGAATTGCAGGAAATGATCGAGCAAATGCAATCGAACGGCGAGCCCGTTCCCATGACGAAAGAAGAGTTTAAAGAAAAGTATTTCGCGTATTACGACGACGTGAAAGATAAGTCTTTAAAAAAACAGGACTGGTAATATGAAGAACTACGAGTGGCTGATATTCGACGTGGACCACACGTTGCTCAATTACACCGCAGACGAGCGCGTTGCGCTTATCGCCTTGTTTGAAGAGAACGGATTAGAAGTGGATGAAGAGCGCCTTTCGCGCTGTCAATTTCTCTCCGAAGATTCGTGGACGAATGCGGGGCTTTATAACGTGCAAAACGCAGAAATCCAGCCCGTTTGGCACAAGTTATATCGCGCGCACGTCTCTATGATTTTTTCTCGTTATTTCACCGAATACGGCGTTCAGGGAAAGGATGCAATAGCGTTCGGCGTTCGCTTTTTAACCCTTTTAGAACGCGCGGGAAACACTATGCCGCACGCCGCGGAAACGCTTGTAGCGTTAAAGGAAAAGGGGTATAAAATCGCGCTGGCAACGAACGGCGTTAGCACCATTCAAAAAGGGCGTTTACGCACGTTAGAAGGGCTTTACGATAAAGTGTTCGTTTCCGAAGAGATCGGCGCAATTAAGCCGCAAGCGGCGTTTTTTGAGAGCGTTCTTAAAGGCGTGGGAGCAAAGGAAGAAAAGTGCTTGATGGTTGGAGATTCTCTTTCAAGCGATATGCTCGGCGCGCAGCGTGCGGGAATAGATTTTGTGTTTTATAACGGTAGAAAGAGTGCGGAGCGCCCTTTGGGCGCGGTGTCGTGCATAGACGATTTGCGGGAATTGTTAGCGCTTTTGTAAACGAAAACGCCTCGCGCATTCACGCGAGGCGTTTAATCTATCGATAATAATTAATTTGATTGATCTTCGGTCGTTGCCGCTTCTGCAAGAGCGGGCGTTTCTTCTACCGTAGGGGTAGCGTCCGCCGTCTTTTGTGCGGATTTTGATTTTAAGTGCATTACAAGGTAGTACACGCCGTACACACCGAGCACCGCCGCAAAGAATACCACGGGGTTGATGATCATCAAGAGCCATTGAGGGATGATGCCCATTTCCACGAGACCGATATAGAAAGCGTCTTCTTCCAAGAAGAACCAGTTGTGTTCGAGTAAGATATTACCGAGTTTCGCCCAGAGCGTGATCCCCACGAGCATAATCGCCGATTTCCAACAATTTTTAAGGTCGGGTTTCACAATCCCAAGCGCGATATTCAAAATACCCCAAGCAAGGAGTACGCCGTGGAAGAACATTGTTTGCACGGCTTGGTAGCACCAAGGTTCGCCGTCGCCGATACTTGCGGGATAGCAAAGGTACATTAAAGGAGCAAGGCACGCGAGCGTTACGGTCGGTTCTAAAATCTTTTTGCCGTTTTTGTTGAATTGTGCGATAGCCGAAAGGGGGCAAAGCACAACGCAGATATGGAACGGAAGTTTATCCATATTCAATTCACCGTATACGAAGTCGTGCACGAAAAAGTCTGATAAATAAGAAAGCGCTAACGCATACACGAGCACGCGCATAGCCTTAATTTTCCCTTCTTCGCTCTTGTTGCGGAGCAGGAAATAACCGCCCACGATCGCGCCGCCGATAAGGAGCATATACACGATATGGGAAAGGGAGAAAGCGGTCACGCTAATTCCCGTGTTAAAATGAGACATTTTAAAAAGGTTGAAAAAAAGTTCTCTCATAATTATCTCTCCTGATGTTGTTCTTTTCTTTGCTCTATAAACTCTTTCAAGCGGACGTACCAGCGTTGTTCACGAGGAAGAGAAATTTGCTCGTAGAGTGCGGAAATGCCGAACGCCAACGCCACGCCGGCAAGCCCCATAACGGGAGTGGTGAGCCAAGGCATTGTAGCAAAAGGCGGGTGGAGCAAGTACATAGAATTTACGGGATCTAAGTGGAAGACGGAGAATAAGCCGTTGATAATTGCGCCGTCGAGCACGAAGAACAAAAGCCCGCAAACGATCCCAGGCAAGTTATCCACGCGAATGCGCATGAACTTTCCAACGCCCAAGTAGATGCAACCAAATAGCATAGTGGAGTGGGAAAGCAGCCCGTCTAAGATGTCCCATTCGGCAAGGGTGGGGTTATTCCCGAAATTTTCGTTAAAAATAATCCCGATTGAGCCGCAAACGATACCCGCCCAGAACACGAAGTCGGTAAGCATCTTCGCAGGGAGCGTATCGCGGTTTTTCAAAAACGCGGTGATAAGCAGCATCCACATAATAATGTTACAAGGGTAAATGGGGAGCAGGTGCGAATCGGCAATATCCGCTTCGCCCGTTTCGAAAAAGGACACCCAAAGGTCGCTATAATGGATTGCGACGGTGAGAAGCGCAAAAATTTTTAGTACGCGTACTTTCGCCTTTTCTTCCTTCACGAAAAAGGCGCACGCAACCAAGCCTGCCGCCGTAAGGACCCCGGAAATGACCATGTATAAAACGTGTGCTAAATTAAACATACTTAAAGTATAAATCTGCGGCAATAAAATGTCAACGAAAAAAGCGACGTAAATAGTGTAAAAAAAGACATTTTTTTACAAAAATCGACGAGAAAACATAAAATAAAGTACAAGTATAGGCGTACAAAGGAGAACAAAGTATGGTTTGGGAAATTTTAAAGGGGATTAGTATTCCGTTTTTGGGAACGGCAGTCGGCGCGTCCTTCGTGTTCTTTTTGCGTGGCGGGCTAAACAAAACGCTGCAACGCATTTTAACGGGTTTTGCCGCAGGGGTGATGGTGGCGGCTTCCGTTTGGAGTTTGCTTATCCCTGCAATGGATCAATCCGAGCCGATGGGCAAGTTGGCGTTTTTGCCTGCCGCCGTTGGCTTTTTGGTGGGGATTGCGTTTTTGCTTGCGATAGATAAAATCGTTCCGCATTTGCACGCAGGCGGTCAAAAAGAGGGGTTAAAGAGTGGGCTTAAAAAGACCACGATGCTCGTGTTTGCCGTGGCGATACACAACCTTCCCGAAGGGATGGCGGTCGGCGCGCTTTACGCGGGAATTTTGAGTGGCAACGCCGCCGTATCGTTAAGCGGAGCGTTGGCGCTCTCTATCGGGATAGCCCTTCAAAACTTACCGGAAGGGGCAATCATTTCGTTGCCGCTTGCCGCAGAAGGCGAAAAGAAAGGCAAGGCGTTTGCGCTCGGCGTGTTATCGGGGATCGTAGAGCCTATCGGTGCGCTAATCACCATTTTGCTCTCGCAACTGTTCGTGCCCGCGCTTCCGTATTTGTTGGCGTTCGCGGCGGGCGCTATGATCTACGTTGTGGTAGAAGAGTTGATCCCCGAAGCAAGCGAAGGCGAACATTCGAATATCGGCACGATCGCCTTTGCAATCGGGTTTACGCTAATGATGGTTTTAGACGTAGCGCTCGGCTAAAACAAGCAAAAATAAGAAAAACAACCCCCTGTCTAGCGCAAAAAGGCTAGTGCAGGGGATAAAATAACGAAAAAAACGGCAGTCCGCAAAGGGCTGCCGTTACGTTTTTAGAATTCAATTTTTTCTTGAACGTAAGCGATTGCTTCGTCGATCGAAACGCGGATTTGTTCCATTGTGTCACGGTCGCGCACGGTCACGGTGTTATCTTCGAGCGTTTGGAAATCTACCGTCACGCAGAAGGGAGTACCGATCTCGTCTTGACGGCGATAGCGTTTACCGATCGAACCGGTCACGTCGTAGGTAGCGGGGAATTTTTTGAGCATCTTGGCATACACTTCGTCTGCCTTTTCCGCGAGCCCTTTTTGCAAGGGGAGCACGGCACACTTGTAGGGTGCGAGTGCAGGGTGCAAACGGAGCACGGTGCGGATATCGTTCTTTTCGGCGTCTACCACTTCTTCGTCGTAAGCGTCGGTCAAGAACGCAAGCACAACGCGGTCTGCGCCGAGCGAAGGTTCTACCACGTAAGGCACGTAGCGTTCGCCGGTCACGGGGTCGGTATAGTCGATAGGCTTACCACATTCTTTTGCGTGTTGGGAAAGGTCGTAGTCCGTTCTATCGGCAACCCCCCAAAGTTCGCCCCAACCGAACGCGAAGTTATACTCAAAGTCCGTGGTTGCTTTCGAGTAGAAGCAAAGTTCTTCGGGCGAGTGATCGCGAAGGTGCAAGTTTTCCGCTTTCATACCGAGCGAAAGGAGCCAATCGCGGCAAAAATCTTTCCAGTACGCAAACCACTCCAAGTCCGTACCGGGTTTACAGAAGAATTCAAGTTCCATTTGTTCAAATTCACGCGTTCTAAACGTGAAGTTGCCGGGGGTGATTTCGTTACGGAACGATTTACCCACTTGTGCAATCCCAAACGGCACGCGCATACGCGTAGAGCGTTGTACGTTTTGGAAGTTAACGAAAATCCCTTGCGCCGTTTCCGGGCGGAGATATACGGTGTTCGTGCTATCTTCCGTTACGCCTTGGAAAGTTTTGAACATCAAGTTGAACTTACGGATAGAAGTGAAGTCCGATTTTCCGCAAACGGGGCAAACGATTTTGTGCTCGGTGATAAAGGCTTCGAGCGCGTCGTTATCCATACTTTCCACCTTCACGTCTAACCCCTTTTTCTCCACGTACGCTTCCACGAGATTATCTGCGCGGTGGCGTGCTTTACAGGACTTGCAGTCCATCAAGGGATCGGAAAATCCGCCAAGGTGACCGGAGGCTTTCCAGGTGCGGGGATTCATCAAAATAGCGCAGTCAACGCCCGTGTTGTAGGGGTTTTCTTGTACGAATTTTTTCCACCACGCCTTTTTCACGTTGTTTTTGAGTTCTACGCCTAAAGGGCCGTAGTCCCACGTGTTTGCAAGCCCGCCGTAGATTTCGCTACCGGGGAAAATAAAGCCTCTGTTTTTGCAAAGGGAGACGAGTTTTTCCATCGTCACCGCTCTTTTTTGTGCCATAAGAGTTTCTCCTTCGTCTTATTCAAATAATATACATTGATTATACAATGTAAGCGGCTTTAAGTCAAACGATTGCACGCCGTTTTGCTTTGATTTTTTCTTATTTTTTTGCAAAAAGACCTTTTAGGTGGGGCGGCTTTTTTGCCTAAAACGTGAAAAAACGCAAAACAAGAGAAAAAACGGACGAAAAACCCCTAGGCAGGGCACGATTTTGAAAGAAAAAAGCCGAAACAAAAGGAGAAAAGAAAAAGCCGTTGCGGCGGGGGAGAAAAAAGAAAAGTCCTTCTATGAAGGAAAGTTTTTACAAAAAGGGAAGAAAAAAACCGAAAAATCGTAAAAAAAATGAAAAAATGTGGCGGAGAATTATTCCTTTTTTTAAAAATGTGTGGTATAATAAAGCGAATAGATATTTTATTGTTGAGGTAGAAGGTGTTAACGGATATCGAAATTGCGGAAAGCGCGCAACTTTCCGACGTGCGTGAAATCGGGAAAAAACTTGGTTTAAGCGAAGAGAATCTCGAACTTTACGGAAAATATAAAGCGAAAATTGCACTTCCTAAGGATGCAAAGAGAACGGCGAAACTCGTGCTCGTTACGGCGATCAATCCTACCGCTTCGGGCGAAGGAAAAACCACCGTTTCGATCGGCCTTGCAGACGCTATGTCGAAACTCGGTAAAAAGGTATGCCTTGCGCTCCGCGAGCCTTCGCTCGGCCCTGTGTTCGGGATGAAAGGCGGTGCGGCAGGCGGCGGCTACGCGCAGGTAGTGCCTATGTCGGAAATCAACCTGCATTTCACGGGCGATTTGCACGCAATCACCGCGGCGAACAACTTGCTTTGCGCGCTTGTGGATAATCACATTTTCCGTGGAAACGAATTAAAAATAGACGTGAACAATTTATACTTCCACCGTTGTATGGATATGAACGAACGCCAACTCATCAACGTGCGCGTTGGCGGAAACGGCAGAGGGGTGGAAAGAGAAGACCATTTCGATATCACGGCGGCAAGCGAAGTGATGGCTATCCTTTGCTTGGCAACGGATATTGAAGATTTGAAAAAACGCCTTGGCAACATTATCGTGGGCTTAAACGAAAACGGAGACTACGTGCGCGCTCGCGAAATTCCCGGCGCGGTGGGCTCTATGGCGGTGTTGCTCAAAGACGCAATGAAGCCCAACCTTGTGCAAACGCTCGAAGGAACGCCCGCCATTATTCACGGTGGTCCGTTTGCAAATATCGCACACGGCTGCAACAGTATTCAAGCAACGTACGCGGCAATGAGCCTTTCCGACTATACCATTACGGAAGCGGGATTCGGCGCCGATTTAGGGGCGGAGAAGTTCTTAGACGCCAAGTGTAGAGTGGCGGGGATCGAGCCGAACTGCGTGGTGATCGTGGCAACGGTAAAAGCGCTCAAATTGCACGGCGGCGCGGCAAAAGAAACCCTTTCCAGCGAAGATTTAATTTCGCTCGAAAAAGGCTTACCGAACCTTATCAAACACATTGAAAACATGAAAAACGTCTATAAAAAACCGGTTGTGGTGGCAATGAACCGCTTTGCAACGGACACGAAAGCGGAAACGGATTTCGTGATCGGCGCAGTGGAAAAAGCGGGCTCGAAAGCGGTGTTTACAGACGTATTCTTAAAGGGCGGCAACGGCGGGTTAGATCTTGCAAAAGCGGTAGTAGAAGCCTGCGATATTCCTTCTAAAATGGAATATCCGTACGCGTTGACGGACGGTATTTGCGATAAAATTAACGCCATTGCAACCAAAATATACGGCGCAGACGGCGTAGACTTTACCGAAGAAGCCAAAGAAAAAATTGCAACGATCGAGAAAAAGGGAGAAGGGAACTTACCCGTAATCGTGGCAAAAACGCAGTATTCGCTTTCCGATAACGAAAAACTTATCGGCGCACCGAAAGGGTTTAGAATTACGGTGAGAGACGTGGCGATTAAAGGCGGTGCAGGATTTATCGTGGCGATTGCAGGAAAAATCATGCTAATGCCCGGGCTCGGCGCTCATCCTGCGGCGGAAAAAATAGATTTACTTGCCGACGGAACGATCGTCGGTCTTTCCTAGCGGGCGCGTTTGCGCGCGAGCGATTTTGGGAATAATCCCATACGAGAAAACCTTTAATGAACGGCTATGAAAATTATCGAAGAAACGAACTTTATTGAAAAAATCATTAACGAAGATATCGCGGCGGGGAAAGTGACGGAGATCCAAACTCGTTTTCCGCCTGAACCGAACGGGTATTTGCATATCGGGCACGTAAAGAGCATGCTCGTCAATTTCGGCACGGCGAAAAAATACGAAGGCAAGTGCAACCTGTTTTTCGACGACACCAACCCTTCTAAGGAAAAGACGGAATTCGTAGACGCTATCCGTAAAGAGATCGAGTGGGTGGGCTACGAATGGGCGAAAGAAGTGTACGCTTCGGACTTTTTCGACGTGATTTACGATTTTGCCGAACGCTTAATTTTAGAAGGCAAAGCGTTCGTGTGCGATTTGTCTCCGGAAGAGATTAGTTCTACCCGCGGCACGCTTACCGAGCCGGGGAAAGAGAGTCCGTATAGAAACCGTAGCGTGGAAGAAAACATCACGCTGTTTAGAGAAATGAAAGCGGGGAAATATCCCGACGGCAGCAAGTGTTTGCGTGCGAAAATCGATATGGCTTCGCCGAATATGAATATGCGCGATCCCGTCATTTACCGCATTTTGCGCACTACCCACCATAGAACGGGGGATAAGTGGTGCATTTATCCTATGTACGACTATGCGCACCCGATTTGCGACTATTTGCAAGGCGTCACCCATTCCCTTTGTACGCTTGAATTTGAAGATCACAGACCGCTTTACGACTGGGTGGGGATTAACCTTGGCTTTAAGCCGAAGCCCCGCCAAATCGAATTTGCGCGGCTTGCAATCACCAACACGGTAATGAGCAAGCGGTATTTAAAGAAACTAGTGGAAGAAGGGCACGTACACGGTTGGGACGATCCCAGAATGCCCACGATCGCAGGGCTTAGAAACCGCGGTGTTCCGCCTGCGGCGCTACTTGATTTTTGCACGAAGATCGGGATTGTAAAATCTAATTCGGAGTGCCAACTTTCGTACTTAGAAGCGTGCATCCGTGAGAATTTGAACGAGAACGCCGAGCGTGCAATGGCGGTCGTTGATCCGTTGAAAGTGACGATCACGAACTACGAAGGCGTGGAAGAACTGCAAACGGCGTTGCATCCGTTAAAGAGTGAACTTGGCGAAAGAAAAGTGAAGTTTGGGAAGGTGGTGTATATCGACCGTGCCGATTTCTCTTTGAACCCGCCGCCTAAGTACCAACGCTTAAAAGAAGGCGGCTACGTGCGCTTGAAGAACGCGTACATTATCCGTTGCGACGAAGTGGTGCTTGGTGCAGACGGCGAAGTGGAAGAACTCAAATGTACGTACGTACCCGAAAGCCGTTCTTCGCAAGATACGAGCGGTATTAAGGTAAAAGGCACTATTCAATGGGTAGACGGGGCAACGGGCGTCGATTGTGAAATCCGCCGTTATTCCTATCTTTTGAAAGACGCCGAGTATGCAGGGCAGGATTTTGGCGAAAGAATGAATTTGGATAGTGAACATATCTATCAAGGAAAAGCCGAGCCGTACCTTGCGGAAGCAGAAGATGGAAAGCAATTCCAACTTATGCGGATCGGGTATTTTAAAAAGGCAACGGAGAACGGAAAAACCATTCTTTCGGAAATCGTTTCCTTGAAAGACAATTTCAACAAGTAATCTTATCTAGGCAATTTTGCCAGACTTATAAAATTAAAGGAGGCTGAATATGGGGCAATTGATTTTAGACAACTTGCAATGGTTTTTAGTGGCCGTTGGGGTCGTTTCGATTATTCCGTTTATTGTCGGCTTTGTAAAAGGATTTAGAAAAATTAGTTGGGGATGCGTGATCTGGGGGCTTTGTGCCGTTGGGTTCTATTTCGCGAACAAATTGCTCTTGGGGTTAGAACCGGTACAAACAGCGTTGGATGCGTATTCGGAATTGCTCGGCCCGCTCACGAGAACGTTCTGGTTTAACGTTATCTTGGCGGTTGCAGTCATTCTCGTGGTGATGATCGTCGTGGGGATTTTCGCGCTCATTTTCCGCCCGCACAAAAAGAAACCGCTTAACGAATTTAAGCAAGCGAAGGCAGACGAAAAAGAACGCAAAAAATGCTTGGATTTAGACGAAGACGAGATTTTAAAGCGCAACGATAGAAAGGGCAAACCCTGCTTTTTAAACCGTTTAGTAGGCGGGATTGTAGCGGTTGTGAACTTCCTTGTGGTGTTGATTGCTATCCTTGCCGTTGCCATCGTTATCGCTTACGCAACGCCGTATAGAGAAGTAATTCATTACGTTATTTTCCGTAGCACCATTATGTACGCGATCGCAGAATACGTGCAAACGTACGCTTGGGATTTGCTCATTATCGGGTTTGCCGTTGCAATGGCGTACGTGGGCTATCGCAAAGGGTTCGCCTGCGGCTTGTATTCGGTGTTATCGAAGTTTGGCTACGTGGTGATGGTAGTGGTAGCGTTCTACCTTCCGTTCTCGCCGATCGTGCTCGAAGGTCCGCTTAAATTCCTTTCGGGTATTGCGAACTTGATTTACGGCTTCACGGTAGGTACGTTGCTTGAAAGTATCGGCCCTACGCTTGGCTTGATTGTAGTGGGCATACTTCTTTGCATTATCCTTTGCGTTGTATGGAAACTGTTGATGATGGCGTATAAA
>JAFTHR010000001.1 GCA_017457345.1 Clostridia bacterium
CATATTGAGTTTTGCGATATCGACAATCATCATAAAACCGACTTTACAATTATATTATATTTAAAACGGTTTGTCAACGTTTTTTTAAGGGGTTTTTGCCCTAAAATTACAATAATTCCACCGTTTCACGCGCAATTACGAGTTCTTCGTTCGTGGGAATAATTAAAACTTTCACTTTCGAGTCCTTTCCCGTGATGTCACGAATAGCGCCGTTGTTCTTTTCTTCGTTTTTCTCTTCGTCGATCGAAAGCCCTAAATAGGTCATATTTTCGCAGATCGCCTTTCTCACGCAAGGAGTATTTTCCCCAACGCCTGCCGTGAACACGATACAATCCACGCCGTCCATTGCCGCTGCGTACGCACCAACGTATTTTTTGCAAGCGTACGAGAACATATCGAGCGCAAGGCGTGCTCTATCGTTGCCTTCGTCTCTTGCCGCCGTCAAATTACGGAAGTCGCTCGAAACGCCCGAAACGCCGAGCATCCCGCAGGACTTGTTCAAATAGCTCAGCGCTTGGGAAACGTTCATACCCGTTTTCTTGGCAAGATATTCGCCTGCCGCAAAGTCGATATCGCCACTACGCGTACCCATAGGAACGCCTGCAAGCGGGGTGAAGCCCATAGACGTATCCACGCACTTGCCGCCGTTTACCGCCGAGATGGACGAGCCGTTTCCAAGGTGGCAGGTGACGATTTTAAGTTCAGCAGGATCTTTTCCAAGATATTTTGCCGCTTCTTGGGAAACGAACTTGTGGCTCGTACCGTGAGCGCCGTATCTTCTAATTTTGTACTTTTCGTAGTCCGTGTAATCGATTGCGTACATATACGCGTAATCGGGCATCGTGAAATGGAAGCCGGTATCGAACACGAGCCCCATAGGGGTGTTCGGCATTGCCGCACGGCATGCGTTTACGCCGATAATTGCCGCGGGATTATGCAAAGGCGCAAGATCCTTAATTTCTTCCATTAACGCCATTGTTTCGTCGTTTACAAGGGTAGGCTTTTTAAAGGCCTCGCCGGAAGCGACTACGCGGTGACCGACCGCGTCGATTTCGTCCATTGTTTTTACCGCGCCGTGTTCGGGGTTGGTCAACGCTTCGAGTACGAGTGCAACCGCCACGTTGTGATCGGGCATATCTTTTTCAATAACGATTTTTTTATCGTTTGCCGAGTGAGTAAGTTTGGAATCGGCAATCCCGATTCTTTCGCAGTTCCCCTTTGCAATTACGCTTTCCGTTTCCATATCGATCAGTTGATATTTCAACGAAGAACTTCCCGAATTGATAACTAAAACTTTCATGCTCTTTCTCCTCCCTTATTCCGCTTGCAACGCGGTGATAGCAACCGCCGCCACGATATCTTCTGCCTTGCACCCTCTCGATAAATCGTTCAAAGGCTTTGCAAAGCCTTGGCAGATAGGACCTACCGCCATAAACCCGCCTAAGCGTTCTGCAATTTTATAGCCGATATTCGCCGCTTGTAAATCGGGGAATACGAACACATTCGCGTGCCCTGCAACGGTCGAGTTCGGCGCTTTCATTTCGCCTACGGAAGGAACGATCGCCGCGTCGAATTGCAATTCGCCGTCGATACAAAGTTCGGGGGCTTTTTCTTTTGCAATCTTCGTTGCTTCGGCAACGAGCGAAACGTTATCGTGCTTTGCGCTACCCATTGAAGAGAAGGAGAGCATTGCCACTTTCGGTTCGATTCCCGCAATCGCTTTAGCGGATTTCGCGGTAGCAATAGCAAGATCTGCAAGCCCTTCGCTCGTATAGGTGGGGTTCAAACCGCAATCGGCGAACACCACGAGCCCGTCCGGGCAGTATTGATTGCCTTGAGGAGGGCAAATCATTAAGTTGAAACTAGATACCGAGGAAGCCCCTTTCGCCGTTTTAATGATTTGGAGACCAGGGCGCAAGGTATTTGCCGTGGAATGGCAAGCACCGGAAACGAGCCCGTCTACGTGCCCCATTTTGAGCATCATTGCGCCGAAATAGGTGCCGTCTTGCAACAGTTTCGCCGCTTGATCGGGCGTCATACCCTTAGACGCACGAAGTTCGCAAAGTTTATCGTTATATTCTTGCAAACGGGGATCGGTCAACGGGTTTACGATTTCCACGCCCGTTAAATCCACCGTGGGATTTGCTTGTTTAATCGCTACGGGATCGCCGAGCAACACGATTTTTGCAACGCCTTCTTTGGTTGCATCCGCCGCCGCTTGAACCACGCGCTTATCTTCGCCTTCACAAAGAACGACCGTCTTTTGGAGTGCAATTGCTTTTTCTTTGATTTCCGCAAGTATATTTCTCATAATCTCTCCTTCAAACGCTTTATTTATTTTCTTTTTTGGTGTATAATGTAAATATATCCAAAGGATATTATAGCACACAAACACAGGTTTGTAAAGGACTTGACGGAACAAAAAATGATTTTTTGCGCGATAATTTGTGAATACAATCCCCTGCACGCAGGGCACGCTTATCAAATTGCAGAGGCGAAGCGCCTTTCGGGTGCAGACGCCGTTTTGTGCGTGATGAGCGGCAATTTCGTGCAACGGGGCGAGGCGGCTATTCTCGATAAATACACCCGCGCAAAACACGCCGTTTTGGCGGGGGCGGACGCCGTGATTGAACTTCCAGCGGCTTTCGCCACTTCTTGCGCCGAACTCTTTGCAAAAGGCGGCGTGAAACTTCTCTCTTCTTTGCCGAACGTGAAATATCTTTCTTTCGGTGCGGAAACGCCGAACGCCGAATTGTTCCACCAAACCGCCGCCCTTTTAAACGACGAGCCCACCGCCCTGAAAGAAGGCGTTAAGCGCGGTCTTGCCGCAGGGAAAAGCCTTGTGCGCGCCCGTGCAGACGCGCTCGGCGAGATTGCCGATAACTCTTTGCTCCTTTCCCCAAACGATACGCTCGGCGTGGAATATGCGCGCGCCGTGCACTCTATGAACGCCGATATCAAACTTTTGCCCGTACAACGGCTCGGCGCAGGGTATCACGATAAACAAGCAAGCGGGGAGTATCCTTCCGCCACGTCTATTCGCGAAAAACTGAAAACAGGCGAAGATATCAGCGCCCTTTCCGTGCCCGATTTCGTGCGAAAAGATTTAAAGAGCGCGAAGGATTATACCGCCGCCCTTACCCTAATGGAAAACCACGCCGCTCTTTCCGCCGCCGCAAGCGAACTTGCCAAAACCGTGGACTGCGGCGAAGGGTTAGAAAACGCCGTGAAAAAATCGCTCGCAAACGGGCTTCCCGTGGTGGAATCGCTCACGAGCGCGCGGTACACGTCTTCCCGCATACGCCGTATTTTATTGCAAAACCTTTTGCACGTGACGAGAGAAAAAGTATTCTCGGCACTCGAATGCCCCTTATACTTACGGCTACTCGCCGCCAAAAAAAGCCCCGAACTTTTATCGGCGCTCTCCCAAGGCGAATATCCTTTGCTCGTTCGCGGCGCAGACGAGCCTGCACTTTCGCAACAAGCGGCGGATTGCTACGAGACGGATTTGTACGCACAATCCGTTTATACCTTACTTTCGGGTGAACCGCCGAAAAAAACAATCCTTTTAGACGAATAAAAAACTTCCGATTTTTTCGGAAGTTTTTTAGTTTAAAAGTTCTTTTAAAAGCCGTTCTTTTTGCGGACTGTTCTCGCCGTATTTGCGCGGTTTTTCACTCGTAAAGCGTTCTTCTAAGGCTATTTCGTTCTCTTTGAGAACGATTACCTTATCGGCAACCATACACGCTTCTTCTAGATCGTGCGTGACGAATACGCACGTTTTATTCTGCTCTTTCTTTTCCTTCCAAAGCCGAACGAACAATTCAATTAAACGGATGGTAAGAGCGGTATCAAGAGACGAGAACGGCTCGTCTAAAAGGACAAGCGGCGCGTTCGATAAAAAGGCTCTGGCAAGCGAAACGCGTTGTTTTTCTCCCCCCGAAAGGCGGGCGGGATAATCGTTTTCCCTGCCACCGAGCCCAACGTTTTTTAGCATTACGAGCGCATCTTCTTTCGCCGCGCCGATAAGGGTAAGATTTTCTAAAACGGTCAATCTGGGGAAAAGCCTAGGCTCTTGAAAAACGTAAGCACACGCAGCAGGTTTTTCTTGGATTTCGCCGCCGTATTCTATAAATCCCGCCAAAGCGTTCAAAATAGTTGTTTTTCCCACTCCCGAAGCACCTAAAAGGCAGGTGATTTCCCCTTCGCAAAAGGTGGCGGTCAACCGATCGAAAACCGTTTTTTCGCCGTATTTTTTGGTGAAGTTTACAAGTTTCATAACGCTCTCCTTTCGGCACGTTCCGCAAGATATCCGCCGAGCGTTTCCACGATAAGCCCAAGCACGCAAACCACGATAACGAACGCAAACAAGCGCGCCGTTAAGTAGGCATACGAAGCGTATTGCATCATTCCGCCGATACTTAAAAAGGTGTTGGAAAGCACTTCTGCACTCACCGTAAGTTTCAGCGAGAAAGAAAGCGCCGCCGCCCCTTCCCGCAAAAGTTTTATAGAAAGGGTGGGTAAATAGAGTTTTTTCACACGCGCCCAAAACGGCACGTTATACACTTTACAAACTTCTATAAGTTTACGATCCACGCCGCAAAGTTCGCCGTGTACCGACGTGTAAAGAATAGGAAGCAAAGCAAAAACCGCCACCACTACGGGCGCAGACTTCGGCGTGGTAAAAAGCAGAATTAACAGGGTGACTGCCAAGATCGGCAAACTGCGCATCACCGCCATCAACGGGCTTAAAAAACGCCCAAACGAAGGGATCAGGTACGCAATTAACCCAAACGTCAGTCCCAAAACGAAAGACAAAACAAACCCAAATCCCGCACGAAGTAGCGTGGCGGAAAGGGAGCGCCAAAAACCCACTTCGCCAAAAAGCACACCCAGTTCTTTTATCGTTTCAACAGGCGAAGGCACAACGAACTCGTTTGCAACAGCAAAAAAAGCAACGCACCAAACCCCTGCTAAAAATAAGAGCGCTAGCAGGAGAAAGAAAAGGTTGCTTTTTAATGCTTTTTTTATGCAATTTTGAAATGCCTTACCGTTCATTTTCGTCCGTTATAAAAACGCAAAGAAGTTGCCCGTTGTTAAATGCACCGTTGCATCCACTCCTTTGAGTTCCGATAAGAAAGTTTCCACCTTCGATTTGCAAGCCACCGTCCGTTGAAACCTAATGGAACAACGGTTTAACGTGCTCACCGATAAATCGTTTGCCGTAAACATAACGTTAAACCCGTTTGCATGGTTTTGTACGGCGTTATAGAGCGTTTCCGCACCCGCCGTAAGCACCCAGTCGTCCGCCAAATCCATCTTATCCATAAACGCGCGCACCGTTTCTTTTTCTTCGTTTACGAGCGAAGTTTTCGCCACGAGCACCGCTTGCGGATATCCGCCGCCACCATAGAGCATTTGCACGTCGGCAACGAGCGACAAATTCTTTTGCGCAACGCTCAACACACGGGTAAGGTTCGGCTCGAAGGCAAGGTAATAATCCACGCCAGCGTTCGCATCTCCCACCTGATCGGCGTTGATTGCTTTTAAGTTGACCATTGTCTGCATTTTAGACGGCGTATTTTCAGTAATCACGTGATAATTAATCCCAAGTTTTTTAAGGGTTGCACGAAAGGCAAGCCCAGGGAATTGTTGGTACTGCACCACCCCGACGGTTTTTCCCACCAACTTTTGTTCGGCGTTGGAAACATCAATCCACGTGTTTTCGGTAGAAGAACACAAATACAAATTCCCTTGCGTGACCGATCCGAGCATTTGGTACACGTCCCCCGCGCCCAAAAGTTTACTTGCCGTGGAAACGGGCAAAATAGCAAAATCCGCAAGATCGGTATTCCCCGTCACCTTCAAAGAAATTTCGCTGGCTTGCACCACGTGATAATCAAACGCGTTCGTCTCCGTATCTTCGTGCATCATCATAGCCATAGAAAGGGCAGGCGCGCCGTCTGGCACGTACACTTGGTAATCGGTGTCAACGTCACCGTCGTCACTCCCGTCACACGCGGCAAACGAGCAAGCGCACGCAAGCGTGCACGCGCCGAGAAGAACCGCTATGCTTTTTTTCCAAAAACCGTTTTTCATATTTACTCCCCAAGATAAACCGCTTCCACACGGTGGATCGGCAAACCTTGATCTACCCATTTTTGTTCGTATTCGGTGATAACATTATCGGCAGGGTTGCCGTTTTTGTGCAAATCGTAATCCACGTTTTTAAGTTCAAACCCACACACGCGGTATTCGTCCAGCGAGAAATCGAAGAAATCCCGATTATCCGTTTTTGAATAATTTTTCCGCCTTTTACGAGCAATTTTTTATATTTTTCCAAAAAATTTCGGTGTGTAAGCCGCTGCGAAGCATAACCGAGTTTCGGCAACGGCGTGGAAAAATTCAAGTAGATAACAGAGATGGATTGCTCGGGAATATAACAAGGCAAACACTCCGCTCTAATGTTTAAAAACCGAACGTTTTCTATCCCTTCTTTCACCGTTTCTTCGAGTGGCGTTAGAATAACGTTGCTCATCTTTTCGAGCGCCAGGTAATTCACGTTCGGGTTTTCTTTGGCAAGACGAAGCACGAACCCGCCTTTCCCGCAACCGATTTCAAGGGCAACGGGATTGCTGTTATTGAACGTTTTTTCCATATCGACAAGGGCGCGAAAGTTCTCCGCCGCCTCTTTCATATTCAAAATCCCGTTCGCACCGCGAGCCAACAACAAGTGCTCGCACGCTTGCATACGCGCTTCAAAATTGCGCTTTTTTCTCATCCGCATAGACATATTATTTCGTTCCCGTACTCCCAAAACCGCCTTCGCCGCGAACGGTATTCCCAAGTTCTTCCGCTTGTTCGTATTCCACCTTTAAAAAGGGAGCGATAACTAGTTGCGCAATCCGTTCGCCGCTTGCAATTTTTTGCACCGTGTTAGAGTGATTATGGAGTGCCACCATCACTTCTCCGCGGTAATCGGAATCCACCACGCCAACTTTGTTGGCGGGAGCAAGCGAACGCTTGCAAGCAAGTCCGCTACGCGCATAAATAAGCCCTGCGTATCCTTCGGGAATTTCTAAGGCAAGCCCGGTATGAATAAATTTGGTTTCTCCCGGAGCAAACTCCACGTCTCCATCCGTCACGGCGTACAAATCCGCACCGGCGGCAAACTCAGAACCGTACGTAGGAAGTACGGCGCGTTCATCTAATTTTTTCACGGCAATTTTCGGCATAACCTTTCTCCTTTCGGCGCTTTAATAGCCCGCGCCGCAAGTTATTTTTCTTCATTATACCAAATCACGCAAAAAAAGGCAACGGTTTATCGCACCCGTTGCCCCGTTTTTTCTTAAAAAACGAACTTTGGCAATTCCTTTTTTATTCCTTAATTTTTCCTTTCACACCGACGCTTCTACAAAATAAAACTCATAAAGAGACTCGTAGTTCTCCCCTAAATAGTTCAAAGCGTTCTTATCTTCACAAAACGCCGCAAACCGCTCTTTGGGATCAGAATAAGTTGTTTCGTAGTAAGTCCGTACTACCGCAAGACGCTCTTCGTACGAATACGCATAATTGAGTTCATACGGGCAAGACTCCGCCTCTTCCATATCTTTAAGCGAATATCGCAAATAGAAGAGCAAGCCGTTTCTAAGCGTTTCCACCTGCTCGTTAAAACGCTCGTCTAACTCCGCGCACACGCTTTGATAAACGGACGATCGATAAATGCCGTTTTTAAGCAACCGAAACTTCTCCCTGTCCTTATCTTCTTTGAGTTTGAACTCCAACTCGTCCTTTTCCTGCTGCACTTCCCGAATATGTGCAATTTGCGTTTCGGAAAGGACGGCGTACTGCTCCGTAGTATAAGAAATTATATCGATATTTTCCATATACCCTCCTTACCTTTTGAGTTTTTCCGTGGCGATATCCACACGCTCTAATTCCGCACCTGCATCAAGCGTGAACGTCAAGGAAAACCGATTCCCTTTTAAGCGCACGAATATCGGCTCGCCATCTTCTAACGCCACGCGGAAACTCTTTTCTTCTTTTCCGTTTGAAACTACTACCGTCAAAGCACCGCGCCCGCAAAAGTCCATCCGTTCAAAGGTAGCCTGCTCGCCCGCCGTGCAAATTTCAAATTTATCCACGGTAAAGGTATAGCCCATTAAAAATGATTCCAGCGAATTAGCCGCAAGCAATCGATCGTTGAATAGTCCACCAAATTTTTCGCCATTCGCAAAGAGCGGGTACCCAAAGCCCTTTCCAATTGCTTCCCATACGTTCAACAAGGACGCTTGCCCGTTATTAAGATGCACCGCAAGCGTACAGTCCAGCCCGTCCACACTCACGCGAACGAAATACTGTCCGTTTGAACAAATCGCTTTACTCCAAGCGTAATCCTTACTAACGTTAAAATTTCTTACGTCGAGCAACTTTTTCGTGGTAAGCCCCGAACAAAGATACACGCCGTCCTCTGCAAGAAAACAAACCCCTTTATCGCACCGCGCCGCCGTATTTGTGGAGATTGACTTCCCGTCGTAATGCACGCTTTTAAGGGAAAAGTCCCGCGCCGCGCCACGCACTTCCAGCCTAGAAATCCCTAACGCGGAAAATAAATACAGCGAGCCGTCGTATTCTTCCATATCGATAATCTTACCAAACCTAAAATCCACGGCAAAAAAGCCACCGTCGTCCGCCGAAAGCGAAAAATCATTTTCGTCCAAAGGCGCGGAATAACGAACAACGTTATCTTCCCCTACTAAAAACAGGCGCTCCCCTGCATACGCCGCGTAAAAGGTTGGAGTTTCCGATATTTTGGAAAAGGTTTCCCCGTCGAAAATCGAAACGCCGTGCCAACCGCAAAGCACAACGCGCTTCGTACCGTCTTTGCCCACGCATTCCACGATTTTCGATCGTACGTATCCCGTTCCTTTTTTCGTGAACGTATCATTTACAACCAAGAAACAATCACCGCTTGTATTGATATAGCAAATCTTTTCCGCACCCACTTTTCCAACGGTAAAACTTTGATCTCCTTTCCCCGCTACAACTCCCTTGTTAGCAAATTCCGTTACCACGTTGTTCGCGTTCAAGCCGTTGCCTGCTTCACAGTTCCAACCACAGCTAGCAACCAGCGTGTCGCCATCCACCGCGGGAACGGCATCTCCACCCATACGGAACTTTGTAAACGAATATCTCTTTTTTTCAACGCTTTTCGGTTTCGCCGCTTTTTCCACTATTTTCATCACGCCCACCTTCTTGAAGCGAGCACTTTGCATTTCATTGAACGAAGTGCCGCCCGTAACGCTTCTTTATATTTTGCATCCCAAACGGACGCCTGC
>JAFTHR010000142.1 GCA_017457345.1 Clostridia bacterium
ATTAAAACCAAAAAAAGAGCCCCAACGGATAATCCCGTTGGGGCTTTCCTTTATTCTAAGGGATTTTAATTATAAATCGTCGGCATCCTGTACGGGTATTTCGCCGCTAATTTTAGGCGTACCCGTATAACTGCCGTTAGGGTCTTCCGGCGAATAAAGGTTTACGATCGCCATAGCCTTTTTTGTAGGTTTTGGCAAAGAATTATTCTTAGCGGCAGTTTTTTTCATAGCCGTTTTGGTTGTTCTTTTCGTTCGATTTACCGCAATTTTTGTTTTGGTTGTTTTGCTTGTTTTGGTTGTTCTTTTCAATCTTGTTGTTTTTCATAATCCGTTCACTCCTTAAAAAAATAGAAAGCGGTGATAAGTTTTCCTAAATACGGTTAAACTCTGTTCCCTTCAAAAGGTAAATGCAAATTCACGTAGCCTTGGTTGGCTTTACAAAGCGGACACACTTTCCACGCCTCGTCAGCCACGTGCATATAACCGCACTCGCTGCAAACCCAAATAACGGGCGAGTCGTTTTTATAAAGCGTACCGTCTTTCACGGCTTTTGCAAGATAATTGAAAATCTCGTTATGATGTCGTTCTACTTCCGCGACCATACGATAGAGCGCGGCAACGTCTTTAAACCCTTCGCGTTCGGCGATTTCGGCGAACTTAGGATAAATATCCGTGGCTTCGTCGTTTTCGTCTTTTTCGGCGAAAGAAAGGCCTTCGGCAAGCGTTCCTGCGTGGAAAGGATATCCCGCGTCGAGCGTGATATTTTCCTTGCTGCCGCCCTTTTCAAGTAGTTTATTAAAGAACTGGGTGGCGTGCAGGGTTTCGTTTTTCGCGATCGTCTTAATCGCGTCCGAAAGGCACTTTAAGTTTTCTTGCATAGCGAGTTTTGCAATCATTTGGTAGCGCATACCTGCCTGGCATTCACCGGCAAACGAACGCGCTAAATTCAAAAAAGTTTCCGTTTTTTCAAATTGCATTTCATTTTCCTCCCAAAGGCACCGCCTTCAATTTCATTATGGCTCGCTTTTTGGTTTTTATCCATGCAAAAAACAGGAAAAATACGCCAAATCCGCTTGCTTTTCCCTTTTCCAAGGTGTAAAATAATAAAAACGAACTTTTAGGAGACAAGGACTATGTTCCATATCGTACTTGTAGAGCCCGAAATCCCCCAAAACGCTGGCAATATCGCGCGCTCCTGCGCGGCTACGGGCACGGCGCTGCATATGATTCGTCCGCTCGGTTTTGAAGTGACGGATAAGCAATTAAAGCGCGCGGGGCTAGACTACTGGCATCTTGTAAATATCACCTATCACGATAGTTTTGCCGAACTGCAAGCGCAGCATCCTGGCGCTAGATTTTTCTATTTTACCACCAAAGGCAGGCACCGCCATAGCGACGTTTCCTTTCAAGACGGGGATTTTTTGGTGTTTGGAAAAGAGACGAAGGGCTTGCCGGAAGAACTCTTAATGCAAAACGAGCCGCACTGTTTGCGGATTCCTATGTACGGGGGCGCGCGCTCGCTCAATTTAAGCAATTCGGTTGCGATTGCCTTGTACGAAGCGTTGCGCCAAACGGACTACGAAGGGCTGCTTGAAGAAGGGGAATTACACGAACATAAATGGAGCGAAGTATAAAGGTATAAAATTCGTAAATACTGTCAATAACTTCCTTATCCACGGAAAAACCGCGGGGTAAGGGAGTTTTATTTTATGAAAAAAATCCGCATAGTTTTTTTGTTTTCAATCATAATAATGTTAGCGGTTGGGATGTTTTCTTGTGCGAAAACTGCGCCGATTTCCGCCGAAAATTATTTTCGAATACACGTTCGAGCGAACTCTAATTCAGAGCAGGATCAGTCGGTGAAATACGCCGTACGGGATATAACGGTAGAACTACTCACGCCGCTTGTGGGGGATGCGAATAATCTAGAAAGCGCCGTAAGTATTGTAAAAAAGGAAGTGCCGAACGTGGAAAAACGCGCCAAAGAATGTTTAAAAGAAAAGGGCTGTTCTTACGGGGCGATTGCCGAAATTAAGCGAGAGTATTTTCCTACCCGTGTTTACGGGGAGTATACGCTCGAAGCGGGGGAATATCTTTCTCTAATTTTAACACTCGGCAAAGGCGAGGGGCAAAACTGGTGGTGCGTGGTGTATCCGCCCCTTTGTTTTTCAAGCGCGATAGCGGGAGAAATTACTTATAAAAGTAAACTAGCCGAACTGTTTTCCAAGTGGGCAGGGAACGGCTAAAAGAAAAAAGAAAGGGGCAGGGAACGAACGAAAGAAGTACATATAGGAGGAGAAAACTATGAGAAAATCGGTTAAAAAAGGCGGAGCGATACTCTTGTCGGCATTGTCGCTGATGTTCGTTTCGCCTTTTATCGTGCAAAAAACGGTAAATAAAACGGAGAGTGAAACCGTATCCACCGCGCAGGTAGGCATAGAAGCGGCAACCTTAAAACAAGGCTCTAAGGGAAGCGGCGTAAAGGAAGTGCAACGCAGGTTGAAAAATTGGGGGTACTATTCTGGCGCGGTAGACGGCGTGTTCGGCAAACAAACGCGCGCCGCCGTAATTGCCTTTCAAAGAAAGAACGGCTTAACGGCAGACGGTGTTGTGGGTGCGGCAACCTATCGCGCGTTGGGAATAAACGCAGGCTCGGTGCAATCTAGTAGTGTTGGGGGATTTTCGAGTTCAGACGTATACTTGCTTGCGCGCACCATTTATGCCGAAGGTAGGGGCGAGCCGTACACGGGGCAAGTGGCGATCGGCGCGGTGGTATTAAACCGCGTGAGAAGTGATGAATTCCCGAACACGATAGCCGGCGTCGTTTATCAAAAGCACGCGTTCACCGCCGTGACGGACGGACAAATCAATTTAACGCCAGATGACAAGGCAATGAGGGCGGCGAAAGACGCCATCAACGGTTGGGATCCCACGGGTGGCGCAATTTACTATTATAACCCGGCAATCGCCACGAGTTCTTGGATATTTTCAAGGGAGACGGTTGCGGTGATCGGCAAGCACGTGTTTGCGGTGTAAGGAGAGAATATGGAAAAGGAAAAGAAAATTGCAGTAAACCCCTCTTCGGGGGTAGAGAAAGTAGAGAACGTACAAAAAGAACTTGCGGAGCAACAAAAAAAAGAAAACGCACAAGTAGCCGTGCAAAAAAAGGTCACGAAAAAAGCGGTAAAAAAGGCGAGTAGAGAAAACGAGCCGCAGAAAAAAGCCGCTTTAAAAGAGCAAAAGGAAAAGGCGGCGGCAAAAAAGCGCGTGGCGGCAGCCTTAAAAAAGAAACGCGCGCAGGAGAACAGAAAAAAGGTACAAGCGGAAAGAAAGGCGCGCCGAGAAGAGAAGATGCGCCTGCTTGCGGCAAAAAGAGAAGAACGCCGCGCAAAGCGTGCGGCGGCGCGTAGGGCAAGGGAATTGCGTGCGGCAAAAGAAAAGGACGCGCGCTTAGAAAAAATGCGCGCTCTGCGTTTGGAACGGAAAAAAGCGCATGAAGAGCAAAAAGCCAAGCGCGCGGC